>JBQCEI010001237.1:0-6012 GCA_051960375.1 Aureliella sp.
GCCCGGGGCGGAAGCCCCGGGAATGCTTTTGCGTTTGAAGGTCGGACAGGAAAACTATGTTGATGGTCGACTCCGTAGTCGGAAACGAGAACGATCCAGACTGGCAGGCTCGGTTGAGCGATGCCCAGGTCGATGTGCTGTCACTCGACCAGTGGGAGGCGCAAAAGAACCGGATGCGGAAAGCGACCGAAAGCGGCACGGAGCTGGCGATTTCGCTCGATCGTCAATATCACCTGCGCAGTGGCGACATCCTCTACTGGAATGCTGAGACCCGGAAGGCGATCGTGGTGCGAGTCGCCTTGCAAGATGTGCTGGTGATCGATTTCGGCGAGCTACTCGCTCAAGCGCCTGACTTGCTTGCTCGTACCTGCATCGAACTGGGTCATGCGCTCGGCAATCAGCACTGGCCGGCTGTCGTTAAGGGATCCAAGGTCTATGTGCCGCTGACCGTTGACAAAAAAGTCATGGCTTCGGTCATGAAGACGCATGCGTTTTCGGGGATCACCTACGGATTTCAAACGGGTACGGAAGTCATTCGCTACCTCGCTCCGCACGAGTCTCGTCGTCTCTTTGGCGGTGCCAATGCGACTCCCCATTCTCACTTGGCCGCCCTCAGCTAGATAGATCGAGCCGCCGTGCCCCCCATTACCCATCTGATGCGCGTGCTTCAGTTCGGTGACTCCGTGTTGCCGGTCGGAGCCTTTTCGTTTTCCAATGGACTGGAGTCGGCGATTCAAACGGGGGTTGTCCGCGATCGCGAAACGTTGAAAGAGTTTGTCTTGACGGCGACCCAGCAAGCGGCCCTCGGCGACGGCATTGCGCTGCTCGAGGCGCATCGCGCCGCGCTGGTAGAAGATTTTTCGCGCATCGTCACCGCCGACTGGGCCGTGCATAACCGCAAGCTCAACGAAGAAATGCGGCTGATGACGATCCGCATGGGGCGGAAGCTCGGCGAGATGTGCCATCACATCCTCAGCGATCCGCTGATGGAACGCTGGCTGGCGGCGATCCTGGAAAACGCCGCCCCGGGCACGTATCCGGTCGGACAGGCGCTGGCTTTCGCCTTGCTGGGTCTGAGCGAGCGCGATGCGTTTGCCGTTCACCAATATGGCATCGCCTCGATGATGCTCAGCGCCGCCCTGCGGCTGATGAAGCTGCATCATCTCGACAGTCAAGCAATCTTGTTCGAAGTCAACGCCGCTGCCGAAGCGATGTACGAAACGGTCATCACGGCCACGCTCGACGATATGTCCGCTTTCGCGCCGGTGATGGATATCTTAGCGGCGACTCACGTGAAGTCGCACGTGCGCATGTTCATGAATTAATCGATTGATCGGAGGAGCATCATGAAGAGCATTACCCGTATTGGCGTCGGGGGGCCGGTCGGCTCCGGCAAGACGGCGCTGATCGAGGCGATCGTCCCGCGCTTGATGGACATGGGCGTGCGCGTGTTGGTCGTAACGAACGACATCGTCACCACCGAGGATGCCAAGCACGTGCAGCGGACGCTCAAAGGTGTTCTGCTGGAAGAACGCATCATCGGCGTCGAAACCGGCGCCTGCCCGCATACGGCCGTGCGCGAAGATCCGAGCATGAACCTGGCCGCGGTCGAGGATATGGAATCGAGGTTTCCCGATACCGATCTGGTCCTCATCGAAAGCGGCGGCGATAACCTCACGCTCACCTTCAGCCCCGCGCTGGTCGACTACTTCATCTACGTCATCGACGTCGCCGCCGGTGACAAAATCCCGCGCAAAAATGGACCGGGCATCACTCAGTCGGATATCCTGGTAATCAACAAGACCGACTTGGCCCCGTATGTCGGAGCCAGTCTCGAGGTCATGGATCGCGATTCGAAATTGATGCGCGGGAACAAGCCGTATCTCTTTACCAACTGCAAGACGGGCGAGGGCATCGCGGAGCTGGTCACCTTGCTTCGCGAGAACATCCTTTTCGACCTGAAGCTGAAGGCCGCCGCGCCGTGAATTCGCTCAAAGAAGCACCGGAACTTGCCGAGTACCAGGACGAACCCAAGCAGTTGCCCAGCGGTTCGTTCGGCAAGAACGCCTTTCTGCGACTGGGCTTTGAACGCCGCGGCGAGCGATCGATCCTCAAAGAACTCGATCGCCGAGCTCCGCTGATCGTGCAGCAGGCGCTCTACTGGGACGAGGAGATGCCTGGGCTGCCGTGCGTCTACATCATCTCCAACGCGGGAGGAGTTCTTCAAGGCGACCGATATGCCGTTGAGTTTGAACTTGGTCCGGGAGCTCAAGCACACATCACGACTCAGTCGGCTACCAAGATCCAGGAGATGGATGCCAACTACGCCGCTCAGACGCAAGAAATCGTGCTCCACGACAATGCGTATCTGGAGTATCTGCCCGATCCGATGATCCCGCACAAACACACGCGGTTCATCACGCGATCGAAGATCACCGTCGCGTCCAGCGCCACGCTGTTGTACTCGGAGATTCTGATGGCGGGCCGGAAATACTATGGCACCGGCGAGCTGTATCAGTACGATCTATTTTCATCGACAGTAACCGCTCAGCGGCCCGACCAGCGCGAGCTGTTCACCGAGAAATACATCATCCAGCCGCATCGGCACCCGGTGCGGCGCATCGGCGCGATGCAGCAGTTCGACGTGTTCGCCAACGTGGTGTTGCTCACGCCCAAAGAGCATGCCGATCGCATCTTTGAACAAGTGCCGGCGATCGTGGACCTCGAGAAGGGCTTTGCGGCCGGAGTGAGCCGATTGCCGAACGAAGCGGGATTGTTATACAAAGTCGTCGGCATGGAAACTCTGCCGGTTCGCGCGCAAGTTCGACAGTTCTGGTCGCTGGTGCGCCAGGAAGTCGTCGGCGCTCCGGTCATGCGCGAGTTTCTATGGCGCTGACCGCATCAGCCAGGCGCGGTGTTCGGCAATCGGTTTTAAGTCCCGGCAGGGACGGCAGCCCCATGCCGGCGGCGCGAGCCGCCGGTGAGCAGGCGCTTAACAGATCACAAGTCCCGGAGGGACGACAGCAGATCCTGCCGAGGCGTTTTCAAAAGCACGCTCTCTGTCGTCCCTCCGGGACTTAGGGAACGCTGCGCGGATCAAATCCGGCGGCTCGCGCCGCCGGCACGGGGCTGCCGTCCCTATCGGGACTAAAGGCAATGGAAAGACGGCTATGGTCGACGAAGTAACCGGGACGTTGCTGGCCCTCCGCGACATCGGCCGCAACTGGACGCAGTCGCAAGCCCGCGGGCTGGCAGGCGCCTTGGAACAGCGCCTCGGTCAGCGCGTGGTCGTCTGCATCGAAGAGATTCCCGAGCAAACGCTGGGGGCAGGCGTCGGCGAGCTGGTCGAGGCGCAGGTGCAG
This sequence comes from Aureliella sp., assembly GCA_051960375.1. Classification (GTDB taxonomy): domain Bacteria; phylum Planctomycetota; class Planctomycetia; order Pirellulales; family Pirellulaceae; genus Aureliella. The sequence continues at coordinate 3,363 of JBQCEI010001237.1, forward strand.
CGACTGGTGATTCTGCCGCTGGGCTTGTTGCCCGACGGAAAGCACGAGCGCGTCTCGAACGTGATTCGCTGGGCGCATCGGCAATGGCCCGAGTTGCAGTTTCACATCGCCCCGCCGCTTACCTGGCTGGAATGCGCGGGCTGGCTTCGCGCGACCATCGAAGAGGCGCTCGCGAGCCAATCGGCTGAGCTCGAAAATGCCGGAGGGCTGCTGGTCGGACAAGCCAGTCCTAGTCCACTTGCCAATGCCGATCTCGCCCGCCTTGCACAATTGCTTCGCGAACTGAGCGCGGTAAAACGCATCGAACATGCTTTCATCGACGGTCGGCCGGCGCTGGCCGAGGCGGTTCGAAGCCTGGCGCGGTCAGGGATCGAAGCGATCGCGGCCGCGCCGTGGCTCATGGGCGACAGCGATGCTTGGCAGGCCGATCCTATTTGGCGCGAGCTCGAAAAGAACTCTATGCGCATTCACTTCGTCTCGGCCATTCCTTCGCTGGTTCATCCGGGACTGATCAACTTGCTGGTCGCCAATTACTACACGGCGTTGGCCGATGACCGATATCTGCGGCAAGCTGGCGAAAAAGTGGAGCCAGCTTCACAGGATTCCGAGAGCGGCGCGAGGCTGACCGACGATGAAGCGTACGAGCTCCAGGAACTGGAAAAACGGATCAACGCGATGCTGCCGTCGGAGTATCAAGGCAGATTCGAAGAGGTCCAACCGAAATCGATGGGCACCGCGCAGCTGAAGCTCGACGCCGACGGCAAGGTGGCGTGGGATCAGATCTGGACCAGCTTTTGTGATTTGGCTCTGGCCGGCGGCCCGCCGCACCGCGGCACGTTGCTCGAAGCGGTCACCGCGGAGGAAGCCAGCTCGGATCTCGAACGTTATCGCGAAGTGGTCGCCGAGATCGAACGCGGCATTCGCATGGTCACCGGCTTGCCGGTCGTGCCCAGCAAAGTTTTAGGCTGGGTCGGCATCCGCTGCCACAGCGAGGAGATGGCCGTGTGGCTCATGCGCGCGATCATCGTCGAAAACGTAATGGTCCGGCGCGAGGGGGATACGCTCTATTTGCCGGCCGGGCCCAAGTTTACGCTCAAGCGCGAGATCAAAAACGTGATCACGACGATCGCTAAGACGGTGCATTACTGGTCAGCGCACCTCAAGGCCCGGCAGAATCTTTAGCCGCCTGTGATTGGATCAGCCGACATCAGCCGCCGGACGGTAGCCGTTTACTCCGACGAGTGGTCGGCGGCCCTTTGGTCGGTTAGATTGGCTTCGGCCAGCATGGGTAGAGAGAAACTGGTCGACTGCTGCTTCTCCAAATCAGGCTGCAGTGTCTGAATCAACAGTCGATTTGGCCGTTCATTTCCGAGGAGCATCGAAATGGCTCAGAGATTGTGTCTAGCGCCCCTTGCGTTGATCGCGGCGGGCCTTATCTGTCTGCCGGCTAATCAGTCCTTGGCACAGCGCCCTGGGCCCAAGGCGATCGCGGGCGAAAAATTCCGGGCCGAAGCTGGCTCGATCGACGGAGCGATCTGGGCCTTCAAATTGACCCCTCGCGCCAAAAGCCCCAAGAACAACGATGACATTGTAGGACGCTTCCGCATTTCGAACCTCGAGATCTTTCAGGCCGAAAAACTCGGCGGTGAACTGAGCAAGAAGATCGGCGCTAGCAAGCAATTGGGTCAACGGACGGAAGCCGAATTTGAAAGCTTAAAGGGTCTGACCGCCATGACGCGGGAGGTGAAAGAGTTTAAAGGCAAAGCGCTCATGAAGATTGTCAAACCGGGCGTGTGGGAGGGAACGTTCATCGACGGCGAAGGCTTCGTGTGGACGATGAACATCAAGCGTGTTCGAGAATAAGAGCGAACAGGAGAGGCCGACCGTTGGAAGCCCGGCTCACCGTTATTACGCTTGGCGTCGACGACCTCGAGCGGTCGCTGCGGTTCTATCGCGACGGCTTGGGGCTGGCGACCGAAGGGATCGTCGGCCGCGAGTTCGAGCATGGAGCGGTCGTATTCATTCAATTGCAGCCTGGCCTGCGCTTGGCTCTCTGGCCACGCCGCAGCATCGCTCACGACACAGGCCTGCCGCTGTCCGCGCCGAGTGCGACCGAGATGACGCTCGGTCACAACGTCGGCTCGAAAGCCGAGGTCGATGCCGTCATGCGCCAAGCTCGCGCAGCCGGCGCCGCGATCGTGAAGGAGCTTCACGACACCTTCTGGGGCGGATACTCAGGCTACTTTCAAGATCCCGACCGACACGTGTGGGAAGTGGTCTGGAATCCACAGTGGAGCGACTGAAGGCAGCGAGAAAGGTTGGTGGTCCAACGTGGGACGGCAGTCCCCTGCCGTCAGCACCCGGCAAGCCGCCCGACTCTGCCCGTCTACCTCTTCTTCTTTTCTTAGCCGCTTCGCGGCCTCGGAGTTAATGCCAATCGGCTTGCCGGGTTCGATCACATCAGGGCCTGATGTACCACATACGATTGCCCTCCATTGTCGCTGCCGAGAATAGCAACGCTTGATAAAGCTTTTTGAGCAGCGACAAAGGTTGGTGAGCGAACCGTGGGACGGCAGTCCCTTGCCGTCAGCACCCGGCAAGCCGCCCGACTCTGCCCGTCCACCTCTTCTTCTTTTCTTAGCCGCTTCGC
>JBQCEI010001238.1:0-3257 GCA_051960375.1 Aureliella sp.
TTGGGAAGCGAAGCTAGCCTCGTGCGCACGGCTTCGAAGAAGGCCGCTTCTTCCAACTCTTCGGTCTTCTTCAAAACGACATGCAGGTTCTCATCCTCGGGGCCCAGCAGCGGCGTTTCGATCTTGCCCACTTCGTGCCTGGGCGGAATCGAGACATCGCAGGTTCCGTAATGCACGACGGCCCCCGGATCGCGCCGCGGGCCGAAGCGCGGACCGGTTCCGATGCGCCAGCGGTCGAGCAGTTCGGTGCGAAAGACAGCCAGCGACCAGGCGACTCCGAGCACGAAGCATACGGTCAGCACCAGGCTCACACAGCCGCGGCGCTGCGATTCGCGCGGATGCCACCAACTGTAAATCACCCCCACGACCAACAGAGCCGCCACGACCGGATAGAGCAACAACTTGCTCCATGGCGGTTGCTCCGGCGCGAACTCTTCGCGATTGGTTCCGAAATACACCCGCACCGTTTGCGGCCGCTCGGGGTCGACTTGCCGAGCCGTGTGCACCGGCGGCGAGATTTCGGGCGTTTTCCCGCGGGCCTCAGGTGCCGGAGCAGGGACTTGCGGCGGCGATGGTGCCGGTGCTGTCGGCGTAGCAGAGCGCGGTAGCGTCGGGGCAGGCTGACTAGGTGCGGGCGGAGTCGGACGGGGCGCACCGCCGCCGGACTTCGTGCCGAAGAAAGCTGGCCGGGAGCCGACGATTTTGGCCAGGACGCGAGCCGCCCCGCGCTGGACTTGCGGCTTGCCATCGCGCAGGGCCGCCAATAAGGCCGGCACGGCCGATGGACCTTGCGATTCCAGACGCTGAGCGACGCTGCGGACCGTCTCGGGATCTTGCGAGCCAAGACCTTCGATCAGGGCTGTCCAGTATTCCTCGGGCCACTGCTGACGGCCGAGATCGATGTGCTCGAGAGCGATCACGGCTACCTCGCGCAGGGCCGCATCGTCGCTCCGCAAGTATTCGAGCAACAAGTCGCGGACGATCGATTCCAGTTCTCCCTGCGCCGATAGCTGACGAGCCGCTTGCCGCTGAACTTCTGGATGCTCCGACTTCAGCGCTTCGACGAGAAAGTCGCGTTTCTCTTTGGGCGTCGCTTGCTCGACGCGGTTGAAGTGGCGATCGATCACCGTGCCGCGTCGCTCCGGGCTGGCCAGGCCTTCGCGAATGTCGTCGAGCGTGATGGTCTCTTTGGCGACCAGCGGATCTTCCGCAATGTAGTCCCGAGCCCAGTCCCTCTCACTGCCACTCTCCGTTTTTTCAGCCCGCGCGTTTTCCGCCGACGCAGGAGACTGGGCGCGGATCGCCTCCCCATGGCAGACCCACGCCAGGAGGCTCAGCCCGATCGCTATCGCAATGCGCATCGATATTTCCCTTTGGTGTCCATCGCGAGGTTTCGTCGCTCGGTGTGGCAGAGGCCTTGTTCAAGAGTGTCTCGTGTGGCACTGGCTATGCCAGTGGCTCAACTTCCGAAGTTTATCGCGTTCAGCAACTCAATCACAATCCAATGGCGAGCTGGTTTCGCGACCGTTCTCCGTAAGAAGTGGGTTTGGCACCTTCATGTAACCCGACGCGTAAGCGAGGGACGAACCTGCCTCAGCGGCGGACAGCACCCCGTAGCCTAGCGAACCATTGTCTACTGGCTTGCAGAGTATACGTCGTTGAACAAGGCCTGCGATGTGCCGACGTTTGTCGCCCCCCTTTGCGCCAAGTCCTGACCGAATCACTAAACATCGACTACGCAGCCTTAATGGCGGGTTCGTCCCTCGCTTACGCGTCGGGTTACAAAATCCCAGACAGTATTGCGCATAGCCAGTGCCACACTCACGCCGGCTGATTCAATCGATAAATCAAATCAGTACCGCAAGCGCAACAACACGTCGAACGTGCCTCGGTTTGGGTCGCGAATCCCCATTCTGACAATTTGAGGCGATGCGTCGAGCAGATTGCGGAGTTGTTCCATGTTGGTGACCGGCTGGCCGTTGACCGAAACGACGAATTGCTGGGGCGTCAGCGAGATAAAGCTCTCGTTGGAAATGAGGAAGGCTTGCGTAGCGGGCGAGCCGTTTTCGATCGAGGCAATCACGACGCCTTGACCGGGAAGATCGCGTACCAGGATGCCGGTGCGGGGACCTTTCCTTTCGGGCATCCCCGGATACAGCACCGGATAGACGTTTTGCTGCGTTTGCGCGGTTCGTCCCTTGGCCGCTTGGGCGCCTTTGGGATAGTAATCGTGGAACTTGGTATGCACCTGCAAGCTCACGCCGCGCACCAACTCGTCCCAGACCCGCGGCTGCTGGTGATTGGCCGCGATCCATTCGACCAAAGCTCTGGTGAAGATCGACCCTCTGCCGCTCTCCTCGGTGCCCAGCGGCGGAAAGAAAGCTCCTTCGCCCGGCGCGCTGCCGTTGATGTCGACCACGCCTCTAGGTTGCAGAAAGAGCGAACGCGCGATCGGCGACGGAACCTCGGGATACTCTTCGACAAATGCCGGCGCCATGACGATCGCGCCGTCGCTCCGCAGGTTGCAGCAATCGGTCAGCAGCACGACCAGCCGTGCACCCTTGTTTCTTAGTGCATCGAGCAGCTGCGAGCGATATAGTTTTCCTTGGGCCATAGCCAAATAGTGGCCTTGATCATCCGACTCGCCGTGTCCCGAGTAATAAAACAGGATCGCGTCCTCGGGCCCCGGCTTGAGCTCGGCGATCGCCGTCAACAGCGTTCGCGGGTCGCTCTCATCGTCTATTGAGATGGAGGGTTCGACGATGTTCACTTGGTGCTTGGGCAAATTGTCCTGCAACATGCCATGCATGTTCATGACATCGAAGAAGATATTCGGCTGGTACTTGCCCCAGTGCGCCCAGGGCGAGCTATCGCCAGCCAGAATCGCATGGACGGTCTGTCCCTGGAGCTCGCCCGTGGTGTCCCACTGCGGCACCACCCAAAAACAAAGTGCCGCGATGAATCAGAGCACACGAACAGCCATCATGTTCGCCTCCCCTTCCACATCGAAACCACTAAGCCGACCTACTCTTTAGCCGCAAGCGCCATTGCCAGATCCGCATTCACTATAGCAATTTGGTTGAGCGTTTACCTGATACGTTTTGGTGGAAATGATCGGAGTCTTGAGGACCAAAGGTCCGTAATCCCTTAGCCCAGCCCAGCGGGCTGGGATCGCTTGCGCCCGCGATATCCCAGCCCGCTGGGCTGGGCTAAGGAATCGCGGGCCTTTGGCCCTAGCAGCCCGAGACGCTGCAATG
>JBQCEI010001239.1:0-2890 GCA_051960375.1 Aureliella sp.
TATTTACGGAGGGTCAGACCCTCGATTACGCGTCGGGTTATATGAACTCGCCGCTTCGCGACTCGAAGAATTAAGCAACCCAAGCAGCAGGAGCTCACAACCTTGACCAAGTTCGCGGTGATACTGGCAGCGGCCGGACGGAGCGAGCGGTTTGGCAATCGCTTCAACAAAAAGGTCTTTACGCTGCTGGGTAACCGGCCGATGTGGATGTATAGCGCGGAAGCCTTTTCCAAGCGCGACGACGTGGGACAGATCATCCTGGTCATCGCTCCGGACGATCGCGAAACGTTCGCCGACAAATTCGCCGCTAACGCAGCTATGCTTGGCATCCAGATCGCCACGGGCGGAGCCGAACGAGCCGATAGCGTGCTCAACGCGCTCAAGCTGGTGCGCGATGACATTCCGTTCGTCGCCGTGCACGATGCGGCTCGGCCGTGCATTGCGACGCCGTGGATCGACGAAGTGTTTCGCGAAGCCAAAGCGACCGGAGCGGCGATCCTCGGCACGCCGGTCCACGCGACAGTGAAAAGAGCCGACGCCCAAGCGCAGATCGTCGAAACCGTGCCACGCAGCGGCCTGTGGCTCGCTCAGACGCCGCAGGTCTTCCGCACCGAACTGCTGCGCAAAGCGTACGCCGAACATCCTTCGCCGAGCTCAGCCACCGACGAAGCGTCGATCGTCGAGCGAACCGGTCACCCGGTGAAGCTCGTCCCGTGCAGTTGGCTGAACATCAAGGTCACGACCAAGGAAGACATGAAGGTGGCCGAGCTGGCGCTGAAAGCTCTTCCCCGCGCCAACCCGTTCCCGTTTTAAGTTTCGACGGCTCGTCTTCTTGGTGCCTTCGTGTCTTGGTGGTTCACTGGCTTTTGCGAACCCACTCGATGAAATCAATGCTCACCGCGGGGCGCTCGCTTCGCCTGAGCATATTGACCAGCTGAGCCCGGTGATGTGTGCCATGGCAGCAGATCTGGGTGAGTGAATCCGAGAGATGCATCTTGAGCGGAATGCCCCCCGGAGCGATCGACAGCTCGCGATTGGCCGATTGCGGATCGAGTCCACCGATGAACTCGTTGCGTTGTTTGCGGAGCGGTTGCCACGCCTCGCGGATGGCCGACACCGCCATCGGATCGCTCGGCTGACGCGCGGGCGACTCTTCGGTCCAGTTGCGCCACATCCAGCGTTCGACTTCGAGTAAGTGCATCAGCGTCTTGCGAATCGAACCCGGTCCCATCTGGAAATCGCGGTCGAGCATCGCGTCGTCCGCATCGCCGAGCGCGGCCATGACTTGATCGTTAGCCCAATCGTGATACGCGAAATAGCGCTCGACGCGCGGCCGGTCCCATTTCACGCTCCGGCCCGGCTTGGTGGCGACCTCGATGCCCATCTTCTTCAGCGCTGCGACCGATTCGGGCGACTGCTCGAGAGTCGGACGGGCGAGCTTGTACAGCGAGTAGTCGAGGCCGACCGGAACGGTTCGCCCCAGGCGCTTCAGATAATGCAGAGCCTGAGCGCGATGATAGATGCTGTGGTTGGCTACATGCACCAGCAGATCGCCCAGAGCGTTGCTGTGCTCGACCTTCTTGCTGTCTTTGTAGTTGACCACGCGATCGAAATCGCTCGCGCGGTCGAACTCCATCATCTGCTGCCGCGCCTGTGAGATCTGCTTGAGCTGGGCCCGCATGTCGTCAGGGGGCAAGCCCATCGAATCGGTCGGAAAGGGACGCCACGGAACGACCTGCCAGCGCTCGAGCCAAATCTCTTCGGCGGTGAGGATATGAAAGAGCGTATTGCGAAGCGATCCGAAGCCTAACTCGAGCGGCATATCGAGCTGCTCGTTGGTGAGCTCATCGCACATATCGAGCACGCGCTCGTTGGCCCAATCGTTGTAGCGATACAAGTCCTCGATCAGCGTGATCGCATCATTCACCTGCAACAAAATCTCTTCCTCTGCGTTAACTCGGCGCTCTCCGCGCCTCTGCGGTAAAAAACACACGTGTGGTTCAGCAGAATACCGACTGAAACTCCGCTCGATAAGCACCCGGCTCAGCTGGGAACAAGCGCTCGCACTGAGCGGCATCGGCGCTGCCGTGTTGAAAGCGGCGTTTCGGAAAGATCGGCATGTCCCAGCCGGTCACCGCTTGGATGCCCGCCCCGACCACTTGGCCTTTCAGATCGTATAAGCGATCGTGCTTCCACTCGGTCAGCTCGATGAAGGGAATGCCCTCGGCGACTTCGATGACGCGCGGCAGCGCATAAGGACTGAAGCTGCGGAAGCCCAGCTGTTCAGCCGGTGCAAAGGTCCGCATGTGGCCGCGACTCTGACCGCCGCTGTAGGTGAGCGAGTGTTTGATCGCGTTGACTCCCCAGCCTTCTTGGTAGAGCATCAAGTTGTTCAGCACGCTGCGGATCGTCAGTTCGGGATTGTCTTCGATCGGATAGTCCTTCAGGTTCTCGTCGCCTCCGTCGCCATCGACCAGCCAAGTCCACTCGGGATAACGCTGGCGAATGCCACGGCAGAGCGCCAGCCCCATCGTGGCAGCTTCGATGTCCAGCCGCTTGTAGTCCTCGACGACGCGGATTGCTTCGCGCCAATCGATCGCTGAAGAAGGCACGTCGATGACTTCGAGCAGCATCTCCATATCGAGCTGCTTGAGGAACGATCGGGCTTGCTCGGCATCGGCGGCTGCGCCATCGACCGAGAGCGTGAAGGCTTTGAGGCGCGCCGGGTTTTCACCGCGAGCCAGCAGCGCATGCATCACGGCCAGCAGCACCGAACCGCTGTCGATGCCGCCGGAGAACAGCACGCCGATCGGTTCGCGTGCATCGATGCAATCGAGCCAGCGATGGCACTCCTCGACCAGCGCGCCGATATAGCGCCGGCCAATGTCGG
>JBQCEI010001240.1:0-5552 GCA_051960375.1 Aureliella sp.
ACGGCGCCGAGTGTCAGCGGCAACACAGTCGTGTCGGGAGTTACGATCCGAAATTGATAGGCTGCGTTATCGGTCGCTGTGTTGTTGTGCAGTTCCAACCAGTAAGTCCCAGCAGCGGGCAACGTGACGGTGAAATCATCGAAAGAGCCTCGCCCAGCGATGGCCGTGTTGCTGGAACCGAACAGCGACCAGCCCAGGTTCGCGCTTTGCAGCGCATCGAACATCAAGCGCTGGCCCGCTTCGCCCACGAAGCGGAAGAGCTTAGTGCCGAGGCCTTTGGCGATCGTGCCTGTCTGCGTCGAATCAAATTCGATCGGCGAGGCCGTATCGAAGGAGAGCACCTGGAAGGCATACGGTCCGGCCGCATCGTTACCGCCGAAGATGCGCAGCTGGTACGTGCCCGCTTCGGTCAAGGTAAGCGGCCCCGCGTTGTCGTCGGTATTTTGATTCCAGAAAATCGCACCGCTCGGCGCCACCAGGATCTTGCGAGTGTCGACGGCGAAATCGTTCTGCAAACTATCGTAGAAGATCCGCTCGCCGACCGAGCCGCTGAACGTGTACCGTTTTTCGTCGCCCGGAGCAGCGAGCTGGTCGATCACAGGCGATCCGAAGTTCAGCGGCTGTGAGCTGAAAGTCGGCTGCAGAATTCGGAAGCTGTACGTTCCCGAAGCATCGTTGTCGGCTGTGATCCGCAAGTGGTAGGTACCCGCTTCGGTGAGCGTCAAAGGTCCTGCGTTCGCGTCGGTGTTGTCGTTCCACAAAACGATGCCGCTGGGCGAGACCAGGCGCTCGCGCGTCGGAATGGCAAAGTCGTTTTGCAGGCTGTCGTAGAAAATCCGCTGGCCGACGGCGCCGGTGAACGTGTACTGCTTTTCATCACCCGGCCCGGCGAGCTGGTCGGTCACCGTCGAACCGATCGTTAGCGGCTGCGAAGTCAGCGACGGAGAGACAATGCGGAAGCTGTACGTTCCCGCGGCATCGCCGTCGGCAGTGATCCGCAAGTGGTAGGTGCCCGCTTCGGTAAGCGTTAAAGGTCCTGTGTTCGCGTCGGTGTTATCGTTCCACAGAACTATGCCGCTGGGCGAGACCAGGCGCTCGCGCGTCGGGATGGCAAAGTCGTTTTGCAGGCTGTCGTAAAAAATCCGCTGGCCGACCGCGCCGGTGAAGGTGTACTGCTTCTCATCGCCCGGTCCGGCGAGCTGATCGCTCACCGTCGCGCCGATCGTCAGCGGCTGGGCACCGAAGGTTGGTTTCAGAACGCGGAACTTGTAGTCGCGAGTGTCGACCGTGTTGTTGCTCACCAGCAACTGATAGGTGCCGCTTTCGGTCAGGGTCAAGGGACCGACATTCTCGTCAGCGTTGTTGTTAAAGATCCGAGCGCCGCTGGGTGAATAAAGGGTAGCCGTGACATTGTCGAAGTCGCTTTCGAGTCCGTCGTACAAGAAGCGATCGCCGATCGAGGCGTTCCAGGAGAACACTTTTACTTCTTGCGGCGCGAGATCACCGGTAACCGTATCGCCAGCCGTCAGGGCCGCGCCGCCACTCGCCAGATCGAGCAGCGCAAACTGGTAGCCGCCTGTGCTCGCAGCGGTGTCGCCTTGGATCGTCAGCGTATACGCGCCGCTGCGCAGCGGCGTCAGCGGTCCGCGGTCGGTCATATCGTCGGTGAAGAACAGTTGCGCGTTGTCCGGGTCGCGCAGTTCCGCTCGCAAGCTCGCCGCACTCGTTGCTCCCTGCACGTCGAAGTACAAAGTCAAACCAGCCGGCACGTTGAACGTAAACGTCGCAATCTGACCGGCAGCGATGGTCCCGCTGCGGACCTGGCCCAAGCCGCTGGGTGCGACGGTCGGGTCGGTGACATCATTAACTTGGAAGCTGAAAGGCACCGCGCTGGCTGCGCCGTTGCCTGTAATGAAGAGCGTGTAAGGACCATCGGAGGGCAAGGTGACCGTGAAGTCGGTTCCGATGCCTAAGTCGCTGCTGATCAGCTGTCCGGCCGGTCCCCGTACGCTCCAAGATGCATTTCCACTTTGAAGACTATCGAATGTCAGCCGCTGCCCACGCGAGCCCGCGATCTGGTAAGCCGCGGTCGCCGCACCGGACGCCAAGCTGCCGCTGACGGGTACTCCGGTGGCCAGCGTCTGTGCGGCCAGGTCGAACAAGCGAAAATGGTAGTCGCCGACCGCGTCGCTGCTGCCGAAAAGGTTTAGGCGATACGTGCCCGCTTCGTCGAGCGTGTAGGGGCCTTCGTTGGCTTCGTCGTGATTGAAAAAGATCTGCCGGCCGGTCGGGCTGGTCAGCAGCGCTCGCAAGTCGTCGTTGGCGCTCGCCAATCCGTCGTAATAGACGCTCTGCCCCGCAACCGCATTGAACGTGTAGACATCCAAGTCGCCGGGCAAATCGATCGTGCCGGTGACGTCGCTGCCGAGCGTCAGCGGCGCGACCGTCACGGTCGGCTGAACGACGCGGAAATGGTAATCGCCGACGGCATCGCTGTTGCCGAAAAGGTTCAGCCGATACGTGCCCGCTTCGTCAAGCGTATACGGGCCTTCGTTGGCTTCGTCGTGATCGAAAAAGATCTGGCGGCCCGTCGGGCTAGTCAGCAGCGCTCGCAAGTCGTCGTTGGCGCTGGTTAACCCGTCGTAGAAGATCTTCTGCCCCGGTGTGGCGTTGAACGTGTAGACATCCAAATCGCCCGGCAAGTCAATCGTGCCGGTGACGTCGCTGCCAAGCGTCAGCGACGCGACGGTGACCGTCGGCTGAACGACGCGGAAATGGTAATCGCCGACGGCATCGTTGTTGCCGAAAAGATTTAGTCGATAAGTACCCGCTTCGTCGAGCGTGTACGGACCTTCGTTGGCTTCGTCGTGATCGAAAAAGATCTGGCGGCCCGTCGGGCTAATCAGCAGCGCCCGCAAATCGTCGTTCGCGCTGTCCAAGCCGTCGTAGAAGATCCTCTGACCCGGGGTCGCGTCGAACGTGTAGACATCCAAGTCGCCGGGCGAGTCGATCGTGCCGGTGACGTCACTGCCGAACGTTAGCGGCGCGACCGTGACCGTCGGCTGCACAACGCGAAAATGATAGTCACCGACCGCATCGCCATTGCCGAAAAGATTGAACCGGTACGTGCCCGCTTCGTCAAGCGTGAACGGACCCTCGTTGGCTTCGTCGTGATCGAAGAAGATCTGGCGACCCGTCGGGCTGACGAGCTGAACTCGCAAGTCGTCGTTGGCACTGGCGAGCCCGTCGTAGACAATCTTCTGGCCTGGGGTCGCATCGAACGTGAAGACGTCCAGGTCGCCGGGCACATCAATCGTGCCGGTCACATCGCTGCCGATCGTCAGAGGAGCGACCGAGACTTTGGGTTCGATCAGTCGAAAATGATAGTCGCCCGTCGCGTTGCCGTTGCCCGAAAACTCAAGTTGGTACTTGCCATCTTGGTCGAGCGTAAAGACGCCACCGCTCGCTTCATCGTGGTTGAAGTACAGCGAGTCGCCGCTAGGGCTGAGCAACTGCACGCGAAGATCATCCGGAGCGCTGCTAAGCCCCTGGTAAAAGATTTTTTGTCCCACTTTGCCCGTGAACGTGTATACCGAACGCGCGCCCGGCGTAGCGATCGCGCCGATGATCGAGCCGCCCCCGGAGTTTTCGTCGCGCTCGCTCGTCAAGTTGCCGCGGCTGTCGTATTCATAGAGCTTGAGATGGCCGCGGGCGTCGATGTCGCTCGTGATCTGGTTTTGGTTATCGCGGACGACGCTGGGCAGCTGACCGCTTGCATCGTAAGCCGACACCATCTGGCCAGCGCGATCGAGCTTGACGACTTGCACGTTGCCTTTTTCATCGGCGAAGCGAGCGCTGTCGTGGCGGCTGCCGGCAAACGGCGGCGCGAGCGGATCGATGGTTGCCTCGGGGGGCAACAGGTTCTGAACTTGCAAAGGCTGGAACTGCCGAACGGTGCCATCCTTGAGCACTGCTTGTTGGACGCGCCCGGCGAAATCGTAGACCGTGTGTTCTTCTGAACCGCGCTGATCGATCTCGCCGATCATGTGGTGCTCGGCGTCGTATGTCCACGTGCGGGCGGTGCCGTCGGGATCGACGACGCGCGTCAGGTTGCCCGCTGCATCGTATTCCAACTTCGTCACGCGACCGGCTGGATCGGTGATCTGCGAAACGCGGCCGTTGGCTCCGATGGTCAGCGTGGTTTTGAGCCCGACCGGGTCGGTGATCGTCTGCAAGCGTCCTTGCGCGTCGTAGGCAAACGTGGTCGCATTGCCATTGCGATCGGTCTGGCTGGCGAGTTTGTTTTGCAAGTTGAACTGGTAGACCGTGCCATCGGTGGTCGTCAAGCGGAACGTCTGATCGGACTGGCGCACGAGCGTCGAAAAAGTGCCCGGCGGCGAGCGATAGGGCTGGCCGGCAGCAGCGGGCGGCTGATAGAGCGTCTCGCCGCCGTCGCCATCGACGAGCAGCACCGAGCCGTCCGGATTTTCTACCAGTTCCTGAAGTCCATCCATGCCCCAGCCCGAACCGAACGGGCTGTCGATCGTGTTGACATGAATGATGTCGAGCGTGTCCTCCGATGAAGTGCCGAAGAAGTTCGAGCCGTCGAACTGCTTGAGCGCCATGCGAATGTTCGCCTGGTAGCGTCCCGACGGAGCGTTGCGCAAGTCGGCCTGCAATGCGACCTCGGCGTCGGGCTCATCGGGCGAAACCGCCCAGATGTGATCGCCGGCATCGAGCCCGTAGCTGCCTCCTTGGAAGCCTGGCACGTCATACGTGAAGTTGCCGCGGGTGATCGAAAGGCTGCCGACCAGTGTCAGATTGGTAAAGGGCTGAGTGTTTTGATAGCCGAAGTGGACGATTGGCCGAGGATCGGCGCGGAGCGAGTCGTAGGTCAATGTCCAACTGTGGTCGACCCCTTGCGACATGTAGGGCACCAGCGAATGCGATTCGATTTCCGCGCCCGAGTGCAGTTCGACATTCGAGTTGCCGCCCGCGCTCGAGGGGCACTCGTTGCAGCTGTTGTCGGGATTCTCCGGGAGACTGCCCGGCGGCTCAGGCTCCGGTTGGGGCGGTCTTGCGAAATGCCAACTGCTGTTGCGGACTCCACCGGAGATCGTTTCGATCGTTTGCCCGTCGGGACTCACCTGCATATCGCCGACGTCGTCGAACTGGCCGGTCACAGGATTGATCGAGTAGAGGTCCATGCGCGTGCCCGGCGCCCAGCCCGCGCGATTCGGGAAGGTCATCGGGGCGGGCGTCGCAAAGACCATCTGGCCCGGCTGGATCGTCACCACGAGGTCCGGGTCGACATTCGCCGGCAAAGCGGCCGGCGTGCGCGAGCTGGGCACTTGGGTAATGCTCAACACGCCGGTGAACGGCGTTCCCTGCTGATCCAACAGCGAGCCGGCTTTGATCGACAGCGATACGCCGGGTAGCGCAGCGGTAGTGACCGTGGTGTCGCGCGTCGGATCGATCGTCTTGCCGTTGGCCAGATCCAACGTCGGGAGATAGATCGGCCGATCGATCACGTTATTGACGCCGGCATAGAC
>JBQCEI010001241.1:0-9348 GCA_051960375.1 Aureliella sp.
CATGAGAGTCAAAAGCGAATTGACTATCCGAGAAGCCTCGCCAATGTCTTTGGAGTTCGTTCTAGACTTAGCGATAAAGTCGCATTCATCGAGGAGAAGAACACATGGGCGCTCTTTCGCTGCGTCAAAAACTGATCTGAGATTCATTGCTGACTCACCGAAAAATGACGAAATCAACGCATCAAACCTCACCTTCATTAGCGGGAGACCGACATTCCAAGCAAGCCGCTTAGCCCCTAATGTTTTTCCGCAACCAGGAGGACCATAGAGGAGGATGGTCTTTCTCGGCTTGAGCCCATACGCACCAAGCCGCTCCCTAGCTGCAAATTCGCGCTCAATTCGCGCGAATCGGTCATCAACAGTCTTCGGAAGCACCATATGGTGCTCGAGGTACTCTCGCGGTATCAGCGTAGCTAAGTTTTGGCCATAGCGTTTCCCGGTCGGAAGCTCCGCAAGGCTACGGCTCTCGACTTCGTCCTTTTGCCCTCTGCTCATGCGTGGACGAGGTCGCTTTAGGATCGATGAGAGTTGCTCCGCGAGCTTCGTATGTCCAACCTGCCGTTCCGCTTCAACTATGATTTCGGCGAGGCGCTCAAGGTCTTCCCGAGACCCTTCGCTAATGGCCCGAACGACCCGTTTCAATATTTCCGCGTTCATCGCACACCAGTCCATAGAAGCTCATTGACAAATGGGAACACTCGCCAGCCCTCCTTCGTTAGAGCGGGATGTGCGACACCATTGGTCTTGTAGAGACGCAGGTAATGTCAGACGCTCGCGGATTTCGTCGCATGTATATCGTTCCATCGCTTTCGAAGAGCTGAGACACACCGGAGACGGTCGCAACGGAAGCGCCTAAATCTGCCGAAATCTCCATAGCCGAGTAACCGCCGTCCTAATCACCTGGAGTGCCCGGGAGACTGCACAGTTTGCCTCGAATGTTCTTACATGCTAGCATTTCAGCCGTGTGCCTATGGTCTCTATCGGCTTTTGCCGGACTGCGCCTTGATTTTCCGGCATAAGCTATTGCGGGTCAAGGAGTTAGGTCGTTGGGGTGCGTCTTCTGCTCGAAAGCACTGCCGGCTTTGCGAAAAGGTAGATGTATCTCCGCCACCGCAAGGAGGGCACCCGAAGCCAAACTAAGAGCGAATTGCTTGGACCGAGTTCAAGCAAAAGGTGCTCTCAGTCATGTTGCAACGGACGCTTGGGATGGAGTCGAGAGTCCATTCTCTCAAGTGTGGTTTTGACCGCGCGGTTAACATGCGCGTATTGCTCAGTGACGAGCGCCGCTCTCGGCGGCTCGCACAGTGAGCGAGCTACAAGCACGTTGCGGATCTCAGTCCATTACAGGCCGGCTGATAGGGATTGGTGGCGGCCAGGAGAAGTGAGCATTTTGGTTCTCACGACGCGGACAAACTGTCTCGCAGACGCTCGCACACTGTCCGCAAACCCTTGATTTCCTTGCGCATGTTTGCGATATTCTGCAACTGGCTCGCGGCGGACTGTCCGAGCAAAATTCCTTTGAAAACGTGCATTTTCCCTGCGTTTTTCCAGCGGATCCCATCATTTTTCTAATCCTGGGGTCGCAGGTTCGAATCCTGCCAGGGGTGCTTTGCCTACGTCAACGATCTCTCCCTTCGTGGCGCGTCCTGCGCTCATCTGCCGACGCCCAGCCTCTTGGCCATCGGTCACGGGAATTGGACCGCGGATAACGCGGATGACACGGATAAGAGGCGTGCAGTACAGTATCCGCGTTATCCGCGGTTCAACTTCAACCAACTTGCAGCCAGTCCTCCGGTTGTAGGCTGTGCGCTCCGTTGCCTCTGGAGCGTTCGAGCGGCGTTCGGGGCGGGTTAGTAGTTCGGGAAGATGGCGGGGCTGGGGAAGCGCTCCTCGAGGCTGTCTCTGAGGTATTCTTCGCGAGGCAGGTTGAGCTGGGGCCAGCTCGCGGGTCGCACGCGGACGACGCGCCCGGGGCGGATGCCTTCGATGATCTGGTCCGTCTCGAAGCGAATCTGAATGCCGCTGCTGCCTAAGGGGGCCTCTCCAGGAAGCCGGGTGACTTCGAGGATCGCTCCGCCGGAGGCCATGTGGGCGGGGCTGTAATCGCCGTGGGTGTGCTTCAAGGTGTTTTCGACCGAGTTCATCTGCGCGGAGCTGCCAGCCTTGAAGTCAGCGTAGAGCGAGGAGTCCATGCCGCCGAACAATGTCGCGGTCACTTTCGCTCGGCCGAACTTGCCGTACTCGACGGCATCCACCCAGGCGGGCATCCAGCGGCTGCGAATCAGAGCTTTGTGTGTCTCGGTTTGGTTCCTGGTCGCTCGCTGCATGGCGGCCTCGTCCAGCCAAAGGTCCGAAACGTGATATCTCAAGAACACTCCGTTGGGTGTCGGCTCCCAAGTCAGCCCCACGAGAACCGGCTGGTCGCCCAGGGCTTTCTTGCCGCTCGCAGGCCAGATGCCTTCGGTGATCAAGTCGTCGACACTGAGGCACTCGCGGCCGCGCCAGAATCGCGTTGCGGCGTTGAAGGTGAGCTTCTCCACGTTGGCTTGGCCGTCGCCACCGGCTTGGGGCTCACGAGTGGCCGCGATCAGCCCCTGATGCGCTTGAACCTCGACCTCCTTCAGCTTCCACGTCAGGCCTTCTCGCAGGCAGAAACTGGGCTCGTCTTCGAGGAGCAGGACGTGATTCTCTGCGGGCCGCTCGGGGGTTCCTTTCGGAAGAACCGGCACGCAAGAAGTCTTCGGATCGGGGGGAAGGAAAGCTCGCACATGCATGACGGTGCTGAGCGGAATGTCTCGAAGATCCGCCGGCGCGCCGCGATAACGCACGATGCCGTAAGGAAGCATCGCGAACGGATGCGGAGCGTTGCGAAAGAACTCGCCGGGCGTTTCCACGCGCAGACTGCCGCGGCGATTTGCATGGTCCACGAACGCCAGCACGCCTCGGTAAGAATGCGACTTTTTCAGCGGCGGAAATTTTCCGGCCTCGGGACGGTATGGTTGTTCCTGGTTCCCGGTTGGTGGTTCTTCGCTTCGAGCGATTGCCTGAAGCATCAACGAACCGACCAGCACCATCAACGAGCAACGAATCAAAGGCCTCAAACGAGGAACCACGAACCAAGAACTAGTAGCAAAGAGATGTCTCATAGGCGGGCTCTTCTCGAGTTTT
Source organism: Aureliella sp. (assembly GCA_051960375.1). Classification (GTDB taxonomy): domain Bacteria; phylum Planctomycetota; class Planctomycetia; order Pirellulales; family Pirellulaceae; genus Aureliella. Next base: position 3,169 of record JBQCEI010001241.1, read on the forward strand.
AGTGGCTTTGTGTGCCACTGGCCTTAGCCAGTGTCTTCCTTTTCGAAGTGTGAAGCGCGAGCGAGACTTCCGTTTTCCAACGCCAAGAAGGGCACAAGGCGCGACTCCCTATATCAACGGCTCCCTGGCCTTAGAACGCGTCGCTCTGCCTGTTCGCTTTTAACTTCGAACAGTGAAGACACTGGCTAAGGCCAGTGGCACACGAACCAGAAGGCAATTGCAGTAGCCACTAAAATCGGAGACGAGCTCATAGGCGGATCAGAATTTCGGGAAGATGGCTGGAGTGGGAAAACGCTCGTCGATGTTCGCGCCATCGAACAGATACTCCTCGCGGGGCACTTGCATCTTGGGCCAGCTTTCGGGGCGAACACGCACGACTCGGCCGGGGCGGATTCCCTCGATGATCAACTCCGTTTCGAACTGGATTTGGATGCCACTGCTGCCCAGGGGGATTTCTCCGTTTGCCTGTGTGACATCCACGATCTTGCCATTGGCGGCGACGTGAGAGGGACCGTAGTGACCCGCCGTGTGCTTCAATGTGTTCTCGGCTCCGTTCATTTGAGCTCCGGAACCTTTCTGGAAGTCGCCGTAGAGCGAAGGATCCATGCCGCCAAAAAGCGTCGCGGTGACGGTGGCGCGGCCGAACTTGCCATACTCGACAGCATCCACCCAGGCCGGCATCCAGCGGCTGCGGATGAAGACCTTGTGCGTCTCGGTCTGGAATTCGGCAGCGTGGTGAAGGGCCGCGTCGTCCAGCCAGATGTCCGAGATGTGGAATTGTGTGAAAGCGCCTCTCAGCCCATCTCCCGGCGCTGGCTTCCAGGTGATTCCAAGTTGGACTGGCTGCCCATCGAGAGATTTCTTGCCGCTGGCAGGCCACGCTCTTTCAGCGACTAAATCCGCGACTCGAATGCGCTCGCGACCGCGCCAGATGCGAGTGGCAGCGTCGAAGGTCAGCTCTTCTTCTTTGCAGTCGCCCGTGTCGGCGGACCTCGGTTTGCGACTGGCGATGATCTTCCCCGCGTTGTTCTGGATGCTCACCTCTTTGAGCCTCCACACCTTGCCTTCGCGCAAGCAGTGACTGGGTTCGTCCTCTAATAGGAGCACATGGTTTTCGGCGGGGGCGGTGCCGGTGCCGCGATAGTGCCCGACGTCCTTCTCCTTGTTGTTCACCGGCAGCACCGGCACGGCAGAGGTCTTGGGGTCCGGTGGCAGGAAAGCGCGGACGTGCATCACGGTGCCGAGCGGAATGTCTCGCAGATCCGCCGGGGCTCCCTGATAACGCACAATTCCATAGGGCAGCAGGGCGAAGGGTTGCGGATCATTGCGGTAGAACTTGCCCGTTCCTTCGACACGTATGCTGCCACGGCGGTTGGCATGGTCCACGAAGACCAGTTCACCCCGATAGGCGTGTGCTTTTTCTAACGGGGGAAACGTCCCCGCTTCAGGGCGGAAGGGCTGCGTTCCCTCTTCTTGGTTCTTTGTTCTTGGTGCTTGGCTCAAGGCAGGCGTCGCCATGAAGGACCAACACGCCAGCAGCAAGAGCGCGGAACGAACGAAGAACGATGAGCGAGAAACGAAGCACCAAGAACCAAGAGCTACGAACTCACTCATAGTTCGATGACCTTGTTGCTGTCGCCAAACTTGTCGGTCTCGACGCCCATGCGTTGAGCCATCAGGAGCAGTAGGTTGCTCATGTGGGCGTTCGGATTCGCGGGGCGGCTGCAGAGCGAATAGTGCTCGCCGGGTTTGTCGAGCTGATAGCCCTTGAAGTGCCCCTGATTGAAATCGAGATGGCTGCCGTGCTTCAGGCCGAGGTCCGAGCCACCGGCGAGCACCAGCGGCAAGTTCGCGTTGCCGTGACTGTGCCCGTAAGACATGCCGCTGCCGAAGAGTGCCATCGTCGTCCCCAAGAGGGGCTTGCCGTTGAGGTCTTTGGTCTCGGAGAGGCGCGAGAGGAAGTAGCTGAATTGCTCGATGGCGAACGTGTCGTAGTTGGTGAGCTTCTCCATGTAGCCCGGATCGCCGCCGTGGTGGCTGAGCTGATGGCGCGACTCGGTGATGCCGATTTCGGGAATAGAGAAGGCGTCCCCTTCGCCCCCGAGGCTGAATGTCGCCACCCGCGTCACGTCGGTTTGAAAGGCGAGCACGATCAAGTCATAGACCGTGCGGAAATATTCGCCCGCTTGAGTCTGGGGAATATCGCGATTGGTACGTTGACGATCCGAGTCCGCAATCGTCGGCAGCGGCGTATCGAGCCACGAATCGGCCCGTCGCGTGCGAATCTCTGCCTCTCGCACCGAAGTGAGGTATTGATCGAGCCGCCCTTTGTCCGCCGCGCCCATCGCCTGCTCGAGGCGACGCACTTCCGCGAGGTTGGCGTCGAGCACGCTCCCTTTGCGACGCAGCTCGCGACGCTGCGCCGCCGTGCCTCCCTTGGGAGCCTCGAACAGCGACGCGAAGATCTCGCTGCAACGCCGCATCGACGGCAGCCGCACACCGTCCGCCGTCCAGCCGAGCGAATCTCCCGTCAGCGCGATCTCCAGCGACGAGTAGCGCGTGTGCTTGGCCGTGATCTCGGCCATCTTCTGATCGACGGAGATCGTGTTCTTATCTGAAGGCCCGAGCTTCCCACCGGTCAGCGAGACCGAGATGCAGTTGTGGTGATGACTGAGCGCTCCCGGATGATGCAGACCGCTGATCGGAGTGATGACCTCGCGGTGCTTTTCCAGCGGCTTGAGCGACCGGGAGAACTGGTAATCGCGCCCGGGCGTCGTGATCTGATAGTTCAACGAATGCACGCCGTTGGCGAGATAGATGAAGGCACTGCGCCTCGGAGTCTCCGAATGCGCCTCAGCCGCTCGCAACGGAACCATGCACTCCAGGAAGGGCAGCGAGATGCAAGTCCCCAACGCCCGCAGTGCGTGGCGACGATCGAGCAGCCAGGATTGGGAGAGAAAGTTGCTCATCGTAAATTTCCTTGGCAGGGTTAGTGTCAGTTTTCTTCGTCCGCAGTACCGCCTTCAGGCGGCTCTACGAAGATCGCCAGAAGGCGGAACTAGCAACTGGCTCATCGCTTTCTGATCAAGTCGGACAGTGCCACGGCACGCACGATGTCTTTGATTTGGAAGTGGTTCTTCTTCGCTTCGGCCTCGATTGCCTTCAGGTCGTCCTGATCGTCGACCGTCAGCACGCGGCGCAGAGCGTAGGTGCAGAGATGCTCGATGAAGGCACGCGCAATCTGTTCGCGGTCCTCAATCAGGAGCTGTTTGAACTGCGCCGAGTCTTGGAACGAGCGGCCGTCGGGCATCACACCCGAGGCATCCACAACGGGATTTTCACCGACGCCTGTTGGAACCGACTCGCGAGTACGCCATTGGCCGATGGCGTCGTATTGGTCGAACGCCAGACCCAGCGGATCGATGTTGCGGTGACAGGCGGCACAACTCGCGTTCTTCGCGTGTGCTTCGATTCTCTGGCGGATGGTGATCTTGGTCCCGGTGGGCGGAATCGGTTCGATCGGATCGACATTGGCCGGAGGCGGCGGTGGAGTCTTATTGAAAATCGCTTCGCTGATCCAGACGCCTCGATGCACCGGTCGATGTCGCGTTCCATCCGACGAAAGTCCGAGCGCCGCGCCCATCGTGAGCAGTCCGCCGCGATGATCTTCCGGCTTGAGCGAGACTCGTTGAAAGCCGCCGGTCTTCGGCTCGGGCAAGCCGTAGAAATCGCAGAGCCGAGCGTTGGCCATCGTCCAGTCGGAATCAATGAAGCTGTCAACCGGCAGGTTCTTGGCGAACATCTCGCGGAAGAACTCGACGGGCTCGGCGCGCAGGCTCGTTTCGAGCCATGCGTCGTAGGTCGGATAGAGTTTTTTGTCGGGCGGGAACATCCCCAAGCGATGGAGTTGCAGCCACTGCCGTGCGAAGTCGTCGATGAAGCGCTGGGACTTGCCGTCCGCGAGCATGCGATCCACTTCTTGGTTCAGCTCATCGCCTTGCAGCGAACCACTTCGCGCTGCCGCAAAGAGCCTATCGTCAGGCATCGAACTCCACAGGAAGTACGACAGCCGCGCGGCGAGTTCCGAATCGTTGAGCCGTTCGCGCGGGACAGGGTCGCCTTCGACGAGATAGATGAAGTGCCGCGACGTCAGCACCCCTTGCATCGCGACTCGATAAGCGTCGGCAGGCTTCTCACCGGCGTCACGTTCCGAACGGTAAGCCTGTAAATAATCCGACAGCTCGTCCTGCTTGACCGGCCGACGCCAGGCTCGCTCGGCAAAGCGATGCAGATGCTCGGCGACCACTTCGATCGTCGCATCATCGGGCGGCAGCAGACCGTTGCGTCGCGATTTTTCCGCCTCGGTTTCGAGCGGTCCTTCCCACTCGATCCAATCGAGCAGCACGGTCGAAAAGAGTCCGTTGCCCTGTTCATCAAACATCTGCGGAGCGTTCGGGGTCAGCAGCCGCGTCTCGCTGCTGTGCGTGAAGATGTAGCTGCCGCTGTTGAGCGCATTGCGGAAGGCGGCACCCGCTCGGCGATCGACGACATCGGTCGCCACGACGCAGAACTCGAGCGACATCGGCATCTCAAGGAACACCTCGAACTCATGCACCTGCGGGCTGTCCTCGGGAGCCGTAATGTCAAACTCGATGAGCCCATCAACGGTTTCTTCGCCAGTCCGCTTGCCGATGCTGAGGTGTGCCGTCTGACCGCCGGCGGGCCGAATGCCACTGGCCTGAATACGGACCTTGTAAAGCCCGCTGTGCTCCGGCCCGATCTTTCCGAACCATCCGGGCGAGAGCGCCCGATGCACATTGCCGGGATAAAGCAGATGCCGCAGAGGCCGCTTGACGCCGAACCGATCCAGCGCCTCTTGCTGACTCTTTCCGCCGTTGTAACGCAGCTCAGCTGCCGTCTTGCGAATCTTGCGTGCCTCGCCCGATGTCACCGGAAAGGCGCGGTCCAGCACCATCCCGGCCGCTCGGTAATAGCGATCGACATGCGACGCGGAAAGCGACAGCTCCGACCCAATCCGCTCGAACCCATGCCACAGCGCATCCTCATTCAACTCCCCCGGCTTGGTCGGGTCATACCGGACGCCGAGCAAGTCGTAGACCGTGTTCTGATACTCTCTGCGGCTGAGTCGATAATGCGCCACCGCCGGTCGCGCCGCCATCCGCGCGGCGCGTCCATCGCTCAGCCGCGCATCAAGACTGGTGACGAATTCCGATATCTCCTTCTGAGTCGGCTGCGGCTCTTCTTTCGGAGGCATCGTTCCGCTCTTGACCTTGTCGAGCGCCTCGGCCCAGTGGTGCGCATCGACGCCCGACCTGAACTCACGCGACAGCCGGTCAAACCGTATATCGCCTTCTTCTTTCTGCGGTCCATGACAACGGACGCAATGCTTCTCCAGGAAGGCTTCAAAAGGCTCGACTGCGTAGACGGCACTGCCCAAGCCCAGCCAAGCGGCCAAAAGCATCAATGTTCGGACAAGCATTAGATTCGGTCCTTGCGGCTGTGGGTGAGGCCCGGCTTTCAGGGCTGTTCGGACACTCGATGGTAACCTCGTTAGGCTCGCTCCGCTGGGGCGAGGACGAGCAATTACACGCCGACTTTCGTCTGATTCGCCAGATCGGTCCGCGAGTCGATCGCGGGGGCATAGTCAATGCATTTCTTCTAAGGCACGAACATCGGCAATGAGTTTACCGAACATAGCCAGGTAGGCTTCACGTGTGCCCGGTGCGAGTTCGATGGTGGCAACCACGCGAATCGTGCAATCGCATCTTGTGGCTCTCGATATGCTTGCGGAGCTCCGCGGTGGCGTCGTCGAGTTTTCCATTGGCCAGAAAATCGACGAGACGGCGATGACTCTCGACTCCCCGTTTCCACTCCGCCTGCTTCACGCTCTCGCGAAACCGCTAGAAGAAGACGTGGAGCAAGTCTCCGAAGGCTACGAGCGGCTGCAGCCCGCTGGCTTCCAGCAGCGAACGATGGAACTGAATGTCAAGCGCGATGAAGGTCTTCAGGTCACGAGCTGACGCGAACTGCCGGACGATCTCGCGGAGGCGGGCTTCAATCGAGTGCGGACCACCAACGCGCACGCTAAGTTATCTGACAATCTGATCTCGTGTCAATTCTCTAAGCTCTTCCCGCGCCAACGAGGCGGCCCCCCATGCC
>JBQCEI010001242.1:0-2034 GCA_051960375.1 Aureliella sp.
GGCCCCTGGCTTATGTTTTAGGACAAAAGTTCTTAATTTTCTTCAGGTTTCTGGTTTAAGGTCTCAGGGTTCTGGTATCTGGTTTTTGGTCTCTGGCTGCAGGGCTAAAAACTCATGAAGCCTGACGCCTGACGCCTGAAGCCTTAACCTGCTGTTTCCGCCATTTCGGGCAGCATCGAGTTCTTGCCGATCACCACGATGCCGCCGGGGCTGATCGAAAAGCCGCGTTGCCGGTCTTGCTCGGCATCGTAGCCGATCTGCATACCCGGCGGGATGCGGACGCGCTTGTCAATTATGGCTCGGCGAATGCGCGCGTGCCGGCCGACCTCGACACCTTCGAACAAAATGCTGTCCTCGACATGCGCGTAACTGTTCACGCGGCAGTTCGAACTGACGATGCTGCGCTTGACCGTACCGCCGCTGATGACCGTTCCTTGACAGACCAGGCTGTCGAGGGCGTGGCCGCAGCGATCCGATTCGTTCCAGCTGCCGAAGACGAACTTGGGCGGCGGCAAGTTCGGTTGCAACGTCCGCACCGGCCAGTGATGGTCGTAGAGGTTCAACTGCGGATCGATGCCGATCAAGTCCATGTTGGCTTCGAAGTACGCATCGAGCGTTCCGACGTCGCGCCAGTATGCGTCCTGCTTGCGGTTCTCGTCCTTGAACGGAAAGGCATAGATCTTGTGTTCGTCGATGATCGACGGAATGATGTTCTTGCCGAAGTCGTGGTCGCTGGCCGGCTCGGTCGCATCGCGGCACAGCTGCTCGAACAGGAAGCGCGAGTTGAACACATAGATGCCCATCGAGGCCAGGGCATGATCCGGATCGCCGGGGATCGTCAGCGGCTCAGCCGGTTTCTCCTGAAAGCCGATGATGCGTTGTTCTTCGTTGACCTGCATTACGCCGAACTGAGTGGCCGCAGCTCGATCGACGCGCAGCGCCCCGATCGTCACGTCGGCGCCCATCTGATGGTGATACTCGACCATCGAGCGATAGTTCATCTTGTAGATATGGTCCCCCGCCAGGATCAGCACGTAGCGCGGGCGGTCCTTTTCGATCGCAAAGATATTCTGATACACCGCATCGGCCGTGCCTTGATACCACTGCTCGTCGATGCGCTGCTGAGGTGGCACGACGTCGATGTACTCTTGCAGCTCGGAACAGAAGTACTGCCGCCAGCCGAGGTTGATATGGCGATCGAGACTGAGGGCCTTGTACTGAGTCAACACCAGCGCGCGACGCAAGCCCGAATTGATGACGTTGCTCAGCACGAAGTCGATGATCCGATAGCTGCCGCCGAACGGCACCGCAGGTTTGGCGCGGTCGCGCGTCAGCGGCTCCAGTCGGGTGCCTTTGCCTCCGGCCAGCACAATCGCCAAAGTATCCTGCATCATCAAAATGAACGACCTTTGCTCCTGGATCCTGGACCGGCTCGATCGCCGCTTTTGGGCGATGCGGCGGCTCCTCCGCTAAAGAATAACAGACTGTACCGTTCCCCCGCAGAACTTCCCAGCCCGGGGAACAGGACGCCGCACCGCTCGAGCGCCCCATACTAGACGTTTTACCGCAGAGAGCGCAGCGTGCGCACCGAAAAAACGGTCCGGCACTACGATTGTAAAGACCGTAGTGCACGGACGTTTACTGCAAGAGCAGATGCGGATGTTCAGCCATTGAGCGAACCGCAGGCCAAGCCGCTGATTAACCAAACGTTCGACACGATCGGGTTTTCTTCGTGTCTTCGTGTCTTCGCGGTGAATCCTCGAATGGCTATTCTTCTGCGGCCGGCGCATCGGCAGCAGCGGGGACCGCGGCTGCAGCAGGATCGGGCAGCTGGCCAGCGGCTTGCAAGTTGGCTGCGTCGCCGAGCAGTTGCCGGATGAACTCGACCTGAGGAGCTTGCTGGCCGACGATCTTCTTGCTCGTCAGGTAATCAGCCAAGTAGCGTTGGCTTTCCGGCTTCTCGGGAACTCGGAAGCGGTCCCCCTTCTGTAGAACCGGCAAGTACTCGGGCATCGAACCGAAGTTCTCCGAACC
>JBQCEI010001243.1:0-6410 GCA_051960375.1 Aureliella sp.
TGGCTTGTTCCCACTTGCGAACGCTCTTGGTCCACTCGTCCGAGAGCAAAACACTCGCGTCTCGCTGATCGACCGACTCGAGTAACGCGCTGAGGCGCCGCCGCCGGGCTGCGATGACCGGATCGGCATCGTAAGCAATGTCTCCTTTGATCAAGCCGGCAAAGACTGCTTGCAAGGCAAAGTAATCGTCTTGCGTAACCGGATCGAACTTGTGCGCGTGACACCGAGCGCAGTTGACCGTGGTGCCGGCCAGAGCGGCCATGGTCTGCGTGACCATGTCGTCTCGATCGAGATACGCAAACGTCTTCGGAGCCGTCGTGAGCGAGCTAATGTCAAAAGTGCCCGCACCGAGAAAACCGAGAGCCGGCGTCCATTGCGGCTGGTCAGGATAGAAATAATCCGCGGCCAGTTGCTCGCGCACAAAGCGGCTCCACGGCACGTCACTGTTCAACCGCGAGATCAAGTAATCGCGATAGGGCCACGCATTGGGCCTCGCCACATCGTGTTCAAATCCATGCGACTCGGCGAAGTGAATCGTATCCATCCAGTGACGCGCCCAACGCTCGCCGTAAGCGGGCCTGGCCAGAACGCGATCGACCAATCGCTCATAAGCATCGCAGTCTTTCTCCGCCTCGAACGCCGCCATTTGTTCGTAAGTAGGAGGAACTCCGACCAAGTCGACGTAAAGCCGCCGAATGAAGGTTCGCCGATCGGCCAGCGGGGCGGGTTGCAATCCGCGTCGGCACAGCTCGGCTTCGACAAAGGCATCGATCGGATTGACCGAAGTGGGCGCATGGGATGACGTCGGCTGAGCGAGCTCAGAACTGCCGTCGGCCTGCCAGGCAATGTCGGGCACCTGTGGCGCGGCGAGCTCGCGCAGCGACCACCAATCGTTGTCCTTGGTCACAGGCGCGGTGACGCGCGGATCGACGGCTCCGTCACGGATCCATTGCTCGATGAGTTGTACTTGTTCAGCCGGCAGCGCACCGGCCGGCGGCATCTCGAGGCCGTTTTCTCGACGGATCGCTTGGACGAGCAAACTGGCGCCGGGCTTGCCCGGTTCAATCGCTGCCCCGCTATCGCCACCTTGTTGCCAACCGCTGCGATAATCGAGAGCCAGTCCACCCTTGATGGTTTGGCTTTGATGCGAATGGCACTCGAAGCAATGCTCCTCGAGGATCGGCAAGACTTGCTCGCGAAAGAACGCCTCTTTGACCGCCAGCGAATCGTCGGCCGGCAATGGCTTTGTGGCACCGCATAAAACGGCCGCGCCAACCAGCAGCTTTCCGATGCCAAAGATCGTGCCCCGCATATCTTTCTCTGCTGCAACGCAACTTGCCTTTGCATCAGCCGAAGCTCGAGCATTGGCAAATAGCGAAACTGGGAACATGGCAAGCAGACCATTCAAGGCGAGGAAGGATTCATCATTCGGCGGGGCATTCATCATAAACGACTGGCGCAGCCGACGCATTCCCTCCGCGCTCTCCGCGTCCTCCGCGGTAAAAACCGCTCAGGTTACAATGCGTACCGCGTCAACGTCATCAAGCTCGTTCGTCACCTTCCTACCTCGGGACAGTTTCACGATGCGCTCTCTTCGAAAATTCTTATGCCAAGCGTTGTTGGTTCCGTTGATCGGCATCGCTACATGCAATTGCGCCAGCGCGCAAGCGCAAGTGCCGCTGTTCAATGGCAAAGATCTCTCGGGGTGGGTGCTGGTCAACACGCCGCCTGAGACCTGGCAAGTGCGCGATGGGATGCTCGTGTGCAGCGGCAAGCCGATCGGCGAAATGCGCACCGAGCAGATGTATCAGAACTTTGAACTCGAGCTCGAGTGGCGACACATGGTGCCCAAGGGGAACGCGGGCGTTTTCGTTTGGGCCGATGACATCACCTCGCGCGGCGTTCCGTTTCATCGCGGCATCGAAGTCCAAGTCCTGGAGAACGCATACGGCAATACCGAAAGCCATACGACGCACGGCGACATCTTCCCGATCCATGGCGCGACGATGACGCCGATCAACGGCCGCCGCGGCAGCCGCGCGTTCCCGACTGAGGAACGTTCGAAGCCAAGCCCTGAATGGAACCACTATCGCATCGTCTGCAACGACGGCGACATCTCGCTGGCGGTCAATGGCAAGGTGGTCACGCGCGGAAAAGATGCCAACCCGCGCAAGGGCTATATCTGCCTGGAGTCGGAAGGAGGCGTGGTGCACTATCGCAACATTTTGATCAAAGAGCTGCCCGCCACGCCGATCAAGCCGGAGCAAGTGGCAATCAGTTCGCGCGGCTATCACTCGATCTACACCGGGCTGGACCTGAGCGGCTGGAAGGTGAGCGACGAGGCCAAGGACTCGTGGCAAGCCAAGGACTGGATACTCGCCTTCGACGGCAAAGCGTCGCCCAAGCAAGCGAGGCTGGAAACAAGCGACGAACTGCAGCTAGCCGGCTTCGTCATCGACTTCCAGTTCAAGGATGATTCGAAGAGTCTGGCGATCTCTCTGCCGGGCAATTCCCAGCCGCTGACCATCCGCGCCGAAAAAGACGATCAGTTCGGCGATTCGCTCGAGCGCCGCGGCGCCTGGAACCGCTTGGAGGGAACGTTCGCCGACGGTCAGTTGACTTTGAGCGTTAATGGCAAACCGCATCGTCTCGACCGCAAAGCGGGTCGCGGGCGGCTGGCCATTCAGCCCGATGGGCCGATTCAGTTAGCGAACCTGTTCATTCGGGAGCTATCAAATTAACATCGCCGGTTTTTCACCGCGTAGCCGCGGAGAGAGCGGACGCTGCGCACGCAGGCCTGTGGCCCATATTTTGCTGCTTCTCCTAATGCCGCATCCACGCGGTTGATAGGCAAGTCTTTTAATTAAGGGGGAGCAGATCATGGGCGACAACATCAAGGACAAAATCCAGGACGCAGGTAAGGCAGCGAAGGATACCGCCGAGAAAGCGGGCGAAAAGATGAAGGAAGGGGCCGATGCGGCTGCGAAAAAGACAGCCGATGCCGCTCATTCCGCTGGTGAGGCGGTGAAGAATGCCGGTGAAAAGCTCAAGGACAAGAGTGGCTCGTAAGGGCTTGTCCCGGGCGGAGCGCAGGCGCGGCGCCGAAGTCAGGTTATTGGCAATCAGCCGACGGGCGGTAGCCCCCGGTTCGCGGTGAGCAACCGGACGCTACCGACTGGCGGCTGATGAATGCAAACCGACATCGGCCTTTTCAGCAGGCCGCTAGTCCACTGCGCAATTGTTCAAATCGAGATCGCTTGTTAGAATGCCTTCCCAAGTCCCCGGGTTTCGCAGGACGGAAGACTTCGACCGGCAAGCGATCTAGAACCATTTCCCGCCCGACGTTCATCGCAATCCCCTCCGTGGTTCATGGGTCGTTCGCTCCCCATCCTGCGCAATCCTCCAAGCTGCTGGCTTAGGTGCTAGCGGCCTCCTCGTCTGGATGCGGTGATTAAGTGCAACACTGGCAAATGGCTACCGGTCTGTTGATTTAGTCGCGGAACGTCGTTGAGTGATTTAGCCGGCGGGCGTCAGCCCCCGGCGTGCGGCAAGAAGCCGGACGCTCCTGCGGGCCGGTCGATGAAATGTCAGCTGCTGGACAGCGGCAGCTCCTTCCACAGGCAACGTTATCGAGAGGATAAGGACCGGTGAGCGTAAATCTCTTCACGCGCGGTCCATCGACGCTCTCGATCTCTCTGGGGCTGATTGGTTTAGTCGGCGGGCTCGTGTCACTCGCAGGCTGGGCCCTCGACATTCCGGCCCTGGCCGACTGGGACCAAAGCGGAATCGCGATTCAGCCCAACTTGGCGGTTGTCGTCGCAGTGGCCGGCATGGCGACCATCCTATTAGCCTTGCACCGTTATCTTTGGTCAGCCGTGCTGGGCGTTTTGATCGCGTCGATCGGCGCCGCGACGCTCGTCGAACACGCTGTCGGCGTCGATGTGGGTATTGATACGCTGTTGTTGTTTGGTCGAACCTGGGGGCAGGCGGGTACCGTTTCGCTGGGTAGGACCGGCATGCCGGGCGCTGTGACGTCGTCGCTGATGGGCTTGGCGTTTATGCTCGCCGCCGCCGGAGTTCGCTACCGCTGGACGGTGCCGGTGCTGGGGCTGGCCGCGGCCGCCATCGCGGGCATTTCGCTGGTCGGGTATCTCTTTGAAGCCCAGATGCTGTACATGGTGCCGCGACTGACGACGATCTCGCTGCAAGCGGCGGCGTTCGTGCTCGCGGCGAGCGTGGGAATCGTTGCGGCCATTCCCGATCGCGAGCCGATGCGGACGCTGCTCGAGAATAGCGGCGCCGGGATGATGGCTCGCCGGATGGCGCCGTTTCTATTCCTGATGCCGCAGGCGATCGGTTGGATGCGATTGGAAGGCGAGCGGCTGGGCTGGTATGACTCGCCGTTCGGTTCCGCTCTTCGAACGTTTCTGGAGTTGGTTCTGTTCAGCGTGCTGCTCTGCTGGGCTATCCGCGCCGTCGGCGTGCGCGAGCAGGCGATCCGTGGCCAGTCGATTCAATTCCAAGCCTTGCTCAACAACGCTCCGCTCGGCGTGTACTTGGTCGACCAGAACTTCCGCATCCGAGAAGTCAATCCTGTGGCGGCTCCCGTTTTTGGCGATGTCTCGCAGGCGATCGGTCGGGACTTCGGCGAAGTCGCCCACGAGCTGTGGCCTCAAGAATACGCCGACGATGTTACGGCCATCTTTCGCCAGACGCTCAAGACCGGTCAGTCGTATACATCGCCCGAGCGAGTCCGACCACGGCACGAGGGCGACGACCAGAGCGAATACTATGAGTGGCGCGTTGAGCGCATTCCGTTGCCCGATGGCGGGTACGGAGTAGTGTGCTACTTCCGCGACATCACGGTGCTGGTGAGGGCAAGGTTGGCAATCGCCCAAAGCGAAGAACGCTTCCGCGCGCTGGTGACCGCGTCCTCGGACATCTTGTTCGGCATGAGTCCGGACTGGAGCGAAGTTCGGCAGCTGCAAGGCGACAAGTTCGAGCCACCGAACGATGAAACGAACTTCGGCTGGCTGCAAAAATACGTCCATCCCGACGATCAGGGTCAAGTGCAGCTGGCCATCGACGAAGCGATTCGCAGCAAGAGCATCTTTCAATCCGAGCATCGCGTTTGGCGAGACGACGGCACCGTCGGCTGGACCGCCACGCGTGCAGTTCCAATCCTCAATGACGCGGGCGAAATCGTCGAATGGTTCGGCACGGCCAGCGACCAGACCGAGGGCAAGCTCGCCGAAGAAGGGCTCCGCGAAAGCCGCGCAGCCCTGCAGTTCACGCTCGTATCGGCTCAAGTCGGCGATTGGGATCTCGACTTGGTGCACAACAAACTGCGGCGTTCGCCGCGCTACGACCAGTGCCTCGGATACTCTGAGCCGGCTGCGGAGTGGGGCATCCAACAATTCTTCGAGCACGTGCACCCGGAGGATCGCGAGTGGGTCGAACAGGAGTTCCGCGATGCCCTCAAAGAGCTCAAGGACTGGCATGTCGAGTGCCGCGTCGTGTGGCCCGACGAGAGCATCCACTGGATTTCTGCCCACGGCAGCATCTATCGCACGCATCACGGCAAACCGACGCGCATGCTGGGCATCGTAGCCAACATCACCGAACGCATGCGGACCGAGCAAGCGCTGCGCGATGCCGATCGTCAAAAGGATGAGTTCCTAGCGACGCTTGCGCACGAACTGCGCAATCCGCTGGCTCCGGTGATGAACTCACTCGAGATCATGAAGCGGGCCGGCGGCAACGCGATGCTGATCGAACAAGGCCGTGCAATGATGGAGCGGCATGTCGCGCAGATGGCTCGGCTGGTCGACGACTTGCTCGACGTCAGCCACATCACGCGCAGCAAGCTGGAACTGAAGACCGAGCGCGTCGAACTGGCGTCGATCATTCATCAGGCCGTGGAGACCTGTCGCCCGATAGCCGATGCGCTCGGCCATAAGCTCGACGTCAAGCTCCCTTCCGAACCGATTTATATGCAAGCCGACTTGGCGCGACTGACCCAAGTGTTCGGAAACATTTTGAACAACGCCTGCAAGTATACCGAGCCCGGCGGGCGCGTCTTGCTGACCGTTGCGCGGCAGGACAAGCAGGCAGTGGTCACGGTAAAAGATACTGGCTTGGGCATCCCGCCCGAAATGTTGCCCAAGGTGTTCGAGATGTTCACGCAGGTCGACCGCACGATGGAGCGAGCTCAGGGCGGCTTGGGGATCGGGCTATCGCTGGTGAAGCGCTTGGTCGAACTGCACGGCGGCACCGTTAGCGCCGACAGCCAGGGACTGGGACATGGCAGCTCGTTTACCGTTCGCTTGCCCATCCTGGCAGAGGCGCCGGCCGAGGCTTCGAACGAGCCGCGTCCCCATTATTCGATCGCAGGCCAGCGCGTGCTGATC
>JBQCEI010001244.1:0-2746 GCA_051960375.1 Aureliella sp.
CATGGTGCCCCAGGCCCAGCCCGGCGTGGAATTGCGGAAGTCGTCGGCGCAGGCGACGCCATAGAGATTGCGAACTTCGCGGGTGTTGGTCACGTACGCCGGCGGGATGACGCGATGGACCGATTCATAGCTGTGTATGGCCAGTCCGAGATTGTGCAAGTTGTTCTGGCAGCTCATCCGCCGCCCCGCCTCCCGCGCTGCCTGCACTGCCGGCAGCAGCAGGCCAACCAAGACGCCGATGATGGCGATGACGACCAGCAGTTCGACGAGCGTAAACCCGCCAGCTGCTCGCCTCCCCCCGCTCCCTCTTGCCGCGCGCATACCACCCCCTCCCTCGCTTGCCAAATTTGTAACCTAAGCTACACTTTGCCATTTGTAGCATACGCTACACCCCTGTCAACCCAAAAAGGGTCCAGGACTCTTTTCCAGCCCGCTGAAAAAGGGGTCAGGACTCTTTTTGGGTGCGGCCGGTCGCAATGGCCCGTCTCGCAAAGCTAGCCCCGCCGCGCCCTGGCGATTTAGTCGACCTGCACTGCTGCTTTAGTGCTCGGCACTCAGTACACTGGTGAAAAACTACCCGCCGCCCCTGCGCGGCTGATCTCAACACGACTCGACGAGACCACGACGATGAACAAAAAACGATCGCTGCGAAACTGCAAGAGTGCCGTGATCCTGGCTGCGTCGCTCCTTGCGCCGCTTGCTCCCTGGAGCTCGGCTGCCGCTCAAGAGAAGAAGCAAGCCCAGCGGCCGTGGGAAGCGACGGAAGTGTGGAAGCCCGCGCCGCCGGTGGTAACGCCCGGTGCGCCGACCAATCCCGAGCCCCCTTCCGATGCCATCGTGCTGTTTGACGGCAAGAACCTCGACCAGTGGGTCAGCGTGAAGGAGCACAAGCCCGCGCAGTGGACCGTCGAAGACGGCGTGCTGGTGGTGAACAAGAAGAGCGGCAACATCGAGACCAAGCGCAAGTTCAAGGACTACCAGCTCCACCTCGAGTACCGCATCCCCGAGAAGATCACCGGGACCGGACAGGGCCGTGGCAACAGCGGCGTGTTCCTCGCCTCGACCGGCCCGGGCGATGCCGGCTACGAGCTGCAGGTGCTCGATAACTACGAGAACGAGACCTACGTCAACGGCATGGCCGGCAGCATCTACAAGCAAGCCATCCCGCTGGCCAATCCGTGTCGCAAGCCGGGCCAGTGGCAGTCCTACGACGTCATCTGGACCGCCCCGCGATTCCAAGCCGATGGCTCACTGAAAACTCCCGCCTACGTCAGCGTGATCTTCAACTCGGTCCTAGTGCAAGACCACTTCGAACTCAAAGGTGAAACCGCGTTCATCGGCGAGCCGACCTACAAGCCCTACGACACAGCCCCGATCAAACTGCAAGCCCACGGCGACGACAGCCCTCCGATCTCTTTCCGCAACATCTGGGTCCGCGAAGTGAAGCCCGCTGCAGCCGAACAGGGTAAATAGAAAACGAGCTTTTCGGCACAAATCAAAACGCAGAGGCGCGGAGTTCACTGCGCATGCCGTGCTTAAGAGCGCGTGCCTCTGCGGATCAACAGCCCGCTGTTTGCGCCGCCCCTCGGTCACGCTCCCGGCAGCCGAACAGGATGGCAATCGTCCGTAGTACATCAGGCCCTGATGTGAACGGCACCTGCCTCAGCGGTCGGCTCGGCATGTGCCCGAGTCGATGCCCGCCCGAAGCGCAAACCGGCCGCGGCGCTACGGTTGCTCCCGCGCAGCGGCCGAAAAAGAGTCCTGACCCCTTTTCTTCAGACCGGAAGCCCTATGGCCGCAACGAAGTCCTGGTATGCGACGATTACGAAGTTCGAAAACTTCTCGCAAGGCGTTCCGGCATCGGACGAGTCGATCGCCAAGGCCGAGCGAAGCCTCGGCGTCGTCTTCCCTAGAGAGTATGTTGCCTTCCTGAAGAAGTTTGGCTTTGCGGGCTGGTTCGGACATGCGATCAACGGAATCATCGACCATGCCGACGATGAGCTGGCCGAATTCTTCGACGTTGTCACCAACACGCAAGACGCACTCAAGCGCAAGCTCCCCAAAAACTACCAACCGGTTCCCGAGAAGAGCATCGTCCTGGAGGAATATGACGCTGGCGGGCTGTATTTGCTGTGTTGCGATGAAGCCGACTACGGCAAAGTGCTCCTGATTACCGACGGGAGCAAGTACGACGTAGAGCGCGAGTGGAGTGATTTCGACGAGTTTGCCCGCGATCACTTGCTGGAGCAATGATCAAGGCCACGTTTCGAAGCCAGTGAAAGCACTTCTCGGCCGCAAACCGCTGTCGGCGCGGTCCGCATCCCATGGGGTCATCGCGGGCCGCCAGCTCATTGTCTCCTCGAAAAAGGGGTCAGGACTCTTTTCGGCCTTCGTCCACCCCGACGACACGGAAGCCGACATCGAGGCTGTAAAAGCTTTCTGCAATTGGAAAGAGCATGCGGCGATTCTCGTCGCTTGAGCAGCGAACGTACTTGGGTCCATGCCGAGCTCCAAATCCACTGTCCTGCGTTGTGACTATTTCCGATGTGTTAAAGGTGACTCGTCTCCACTCTGGAGAACGACGCAACTCTTCAACAGCGCCGAAGTATTGCTTTGCATCTACAGCGTCCTGCGGATGCATCGCAGCGGCGAGCCATTCCTCGTCGGTCGGCAGCCGGGTGTTGGTCCATTGGCAAAATGCGAGCGCATCCCGGGGGCTAACATAACACACCGGATCGGCAGGGCC
>JBQCEI010001245.1:0-3168 GCA_051960375.1 Aureliella sp.
GGACTGATAAAGAACGGCGTGATCGTCGATTGAATGTAGCCAAGCTGCGTTGCGCCTCGTAGAAGCGCGGCGTTCAATTCGCCCCGGTGGGGCCGGCGTCAGTAGGCAGGGGCGGAAGCCCCGGTGACCAGCGGTGCGCATGGCTGTTTTCCGCCCCGGAGGGGCCGGCGTACGCGGTGCGGCGGAGCTACGCCGGCCCCTCCGGGGCGGACGATTCTTGCGCTCTTGCATTCCCGGGGCTTCCGCCCCGGTCTACTAACGGCGGGCCCTCCGGGCCGCTATTAACAGCCTGCAGCGAGCAATAACTTCGACACACTCCCCAAACTGCAGACGGCACTGTTTATCAACCGCGGGCTGCCGCCCGGCGGCTGATTAGGGCCGGTTTGGGCCTGGGCGGTTTCCTGGTTTGCCGGTACGATGCAGACTTCCCCGTTTGCACTATTACTCCCACCGCGAAATGCGCTTGTCCTTCTATGTCGCTGAGCAACTGGATTAGCGGACGAGTTTTCAAATTCGTCCATGGCAATAACCTCGTTTACAACACCTGCTGGGAAGATCCGCGACTGGATCGCCGCGCCCTGGAACTGACCGACCAGGATCGAGTCCTGGTGATCACCTCGGCCGGCTGCAACGCCCTGGACTACGTTATCGCCGGCGCCGGTCATGTCCACGCCGTCGACATGAATCCCCGCCAGAATGCGCTGCTCGAATTGAAAATCGCGGGCATCCGCCGGCTACAGTTCGAAGATTTCTTCCGGCTCTTCGGCGAAGGGTGCCATCCGCGCGCGGCCGAGATCTATCAACAGACGCTTCGCTCGGTGCTCAGCCCCTGGGCTCAAGCGTACTGGGATCGCTGGATCAAATTCTTCGACAGCTCGAAGCGGACCTTCTACTTCCGCGGCACGTCGGGCAGCTTTGCTCGCGGCATCAATTTCTACGTCGATCGCGTCGCTCGGGTGCGTCCGGAGATCACCGATCTGATGGACGCCGAGACGACCGAGGAGCAAGCGGAAATCTACGAGAAGATTCGCGATCGCTTCTGGCGCCGCTCGCTGCGATTTGCCATGAACCGCGATACCACGCTGTCGATGCTCGGCGTTCCCAAGGCGCAGCGTCAGCAGATTGAAAAGCAGTATCCCGGCGGCATCCTGCAGTTCATCGAAGATTCGATCGAAGCGGTGTTCGCCAAGTTGCCGATCAAGGACAACTACTTCTGGCGCGTCTATCTCACCGGCCGCTACACGCTGACGTGTTGCCCCGAATATCTGCGGGCCGAGAATTTTCAGCTGCTCAAGGCGGGCCGCATCGACAGCGTCTCGGTGCACACCGACAGCGTCCAAGGCTTCCTCGACAAGAACGAAGTGTCGATCTCGCGCTTCGTACTGCTCGATCACATGGACTGGCTCTCGGATCACTTCTTCCCGCTGCTGGAATCGGAATGGCAATCGATTCTCAAGCGCGCCGCGCCGGGCGCCCGCGTCCTGTGGCGCAGCGGCGGATTGCGAACTGACTTTATCGACGAGGTGGAAGTGCTGCACGACGGCCGGCCCAAGCGGTTGCCCGAGCTGCTGAGCTATGATCGCGACTTGGCCGCGGAGCTGCACGAGCAGGACCGCGTTCATACCTACGGCAGCTTCTATATCGCCAACCTTGCCGCTTGAGCTACCCAGCATGTCCCTACTGTCCGACTTGCGCATCCTCTATCATCTCGTGCTGCGTCCGGTCCGCGGAAAGAACCACGCCGAGCGCATGGAGAATTTCTATTCCGGACAGGCGGAAGCCTACGACGACTTTCGCAAGCGATTGCTGCACGGACGCGAAGAGCTCTACCGTCAGATCGACTTTCCCGAGCGCGGCATTTGGGTCGACATGGGTGGCGGCACGGGAGCCAATCTGGAGTTCATCCGCGACCGCGTGCCGAATCTGCGCAAAGCCTATGTGGTCGACCTGGCCAGTTCGCTGCTGCAAGTGGCTCGCAAGCGCTTTGCCGCCAACAACTGGCAGCATGTCGAAGCGGTCGAAGCCGACGCGACCCTCTGGCAGCCGCCCGAAGGGCAAGTTGACGTGGTCACGTTTTCTTACTCGCTGACGATGATCCCCGATTGGTTCGCGGCCCTGGAAAATGCGCGGCGGATGCTCAAGCCCGGCGGCCTGATCGGCGTAGTCGATTTCTATGTGGCGCGCAAGCACGCCGGCGATGGGATCAAGCACTCCTGGTTCACGCGCAATTTCTGGCCCGTCTGGTTTGGCAGCGACAACGTGTTCCCGTCGGCCGACCACTTGCCCTATTTGCGCTCCCATTTTGAACAAATTTGGTGCAAGGAGGCTTTTTCCAAAGTACCTTATGTACCAGTGATTCGTACTCCGTACTACCAATTCATTGGTCGCGCTCGATAGTCGGTGCCTCCCCGGCGCAAAGCTCAAAGTGGCCGCCGGTTCGAACGGACTGGTCTTGCCCCGGCAGCCGGTCGTCCGCGACCGACCTTAGGGCTGCCGCAACCATGCGCGTTCTACTGACCGCTTTCGAACCGTACGCCGAGTGGTCCAGCAACTCGAGCTGGCTGACTCTGGTCGAACTCCTGCGCCAACGCCCGCCCAGCGCCACGCTGGTCACCCGTCGCTACCCGGTCGATTTCCAGCGCTTGCCCGATGTGCTGCATAAAGACTTGGCGCAGGACTTCGATGCCGTGCTGCACCTCGGACAAGCCCCCGGCACGCCGACCGTGCGTCTCGAGGCCTTCGCTCTCAATGCCGGCGGTTCGACCAGCGAAGCGGGCTCCGAGTTCAAGCGGCTGATCCCCGGCGGTCCCGAAGCGTACCGCAGCCGCATGCCGCTGGAGCGCTGGCTGCAGCGGTTGCACGAGCAGAACATCCCCTCGCACATCTCGTATCATGCGGGGACGTATCTCTGCAACGCGGTGATGTACTTGTCGCATCACTGGATGGCTCAGGCCAAAAAGGCAACGCCGGTTGGCTTCATCCACTTGCCGCTGACGACGCAGCAAGTCTCCGGCGCCGCGCAGAACTTGCCTTCGCTTCCAGTGGAGACGCTCGCGGCGGCCGTGTGCACGGTGCTCGACGACCTGGAAGCACTCTACGGCGAACTGGGCGGCGCCTGGAGCGCCCAGTCGGACGTGGCTTAAGGCGATTTCATTTACGGCGAGGTTG
>JBQCEI010001246.1:0-8000 GCA_051960375.1 Aureliella sp.
CAGCCGGGAGTGACCTGGGGGCGCGAAGTTCCGCTGGGCGAAGGGCAAGTGAACTTCGAAGCGTACCTGACGACCCTCCGCGACATCGGCTATCGCGGGCCGCTGACGATCGAGCGCGAAATCCCGCAAGAGCCCGAACGGCAAAAGGCCGAGATCGGCCGCGCGGTTCAGGTGTTGACAGAGCTTCGCAAGAAGCTGCTGCCTGTTAAGTAGCCGTCAGTCACAGCCGACAAAGCGCCGGGCCAGCCCCAAAAATCAAGAGCGAGCGCAGCAGATTGCTGTGCTCGCTCTTTTTTTGTCTCTGCCGCGTTGTCGTTGACGTTGACGCGGATTACCGTGTCGTTATACTCGACTGCTGTTGATATTGAGTCTCAATTGCGTCTTGCGGCTGGCGGGAGCGGCCGGCCTTCCTCCCGCCCCCCGGTTCGTGCTCGGCCCGACGCAGTCTCTCTTTGCCAAACGGTGACCCTATGTCCATGCAATCCTGCCTCCGACGGTCCTCGCGCCAGCGAGCATTTACGCTGGTGGAACTCCTGGTTGTCATCGCCATCATCGGCATTCTCGTCGGGTTGCTACTGCCAGCGGTCCAGGCGGCCCGCGAAGCCGCGCGGCGGATGCAGTGCTCGAACAACCTCAAGCAAATTGGCTTGGCCATCCACAACTACGAGGGAACCTTTAAAACGCTGCCGCCATCGATGTGCATCAACTTCAACGGCAGCGAGTACGGCGAGTGGGGACCTCAAGCCCGACTGCTTCCCTACATCGAACAAGCAGGCCTTCAGAATCTGATCGACTTCAAACGAACCTACAAAGTTCAGCCAGACGTCGTAAAGATGCGCATCCCGGTTTACATGTGCCCCAGCGAGGTGAACGATCACCCCAGCGGTGAAGACGGTTTGGCTCAGTATCCGCTCAACTACGGCGCGAACATGGGCACCTGGATGATCTTCAATCCCAAGACGCGTCAAGACGGCAATGGGGCGTTCGCGCCCAACCGCAAGGTTTGCTTTCAACACTTCACCGACGGACTGAGCAATACCATTGCTTTCAGCGAAGTCAAAGCTTTTCAACCGATTCTCAAAACGGGCGGCTCTCCACCGGCCATGATTCCGAACAACCCGGCCGACGTCGCCGCGTTCGGCGGAAGCAACTTCGAAGTTGAAGACGGCCACACCGAATGGGTCGAAGGCCGCGTTCATCAAGATGGACTCACGGCGACCTTTCCACCGAACACCGTGGTGCCGTATGTGGTCGGCGGCAAGACTTACAGCGTCGACTACACGTCGGCCGAAGAGGGCGATTCGCCGACCGATATCACCTACGCGGTAGTTACTGCACGCAGCTACCACGCGGGCATCGTTAACTGCCTCCTCATGGACGGGTCTGTCAAAACGGCTGGCAACACGATCGATACCAACGAGTGGCGCAAACATGGCACGCGCAACGATGGCAACGTAATCACCTCGTGGTAGTGGTTTCGCTTGCATCCGCAGGCTAGCCACAATGGCTGAGCGACCGGTCTGATTTCTTGTGCCTTCGTGTCTTTGTGGTGAACTCTTCAAGCATAAGCGCAGCAGGCAAACTTGAGCTGGTGGCGGCCGTCGCGGAAGGTGAGTTCGATCGGCTCCTCTTCGACGCGGCAGAGCGGATGGTTGGCTAGCTCGTCTTTCAAGTCTTCGCTGACGTACAGTTCGCCCAAGTGGAGCGTGTTGGGAATGAACATCCACCGCTCGGTGCCGTAGCGATCGGCGACCAAGCCGATGAGCGCTTCGTCGTCGGGCAGCGTGGCCGGGATCTTGGCCCGGTCCATGTCGGCGGTCGTCAGCACGTTGACCAGCGTCTTGTATTCGTCGATGTCGCTGCGCAGTCGCCGCGTGATGAAGTCGGCCAAACCGACGCCGATCGCATTGCCTTGCGATTCGGGCACGAGCGACAGGGCGGCGATCGCATTGATGCGCGGTCGCTGCAAGTCTTCATAGCTCGGGATGCCGCGGCGGCCGATCACGTTGGTGTCCATCCCCGTGCCGCTAAATGTCTTGCCGATCGAATCGACGACGAGGACGTTCAGCCGGTCGACCGGCAGCTCGGGAAAATACTGCCGATGTCGCTCGAGCAAGTCAGGCTCGCGCTGGAGGATTTGATCGGGCCGCAGCGCATGCAGCTCGGCGGTTTCATCAAAGCCGTCTTCGAGAATCGCCAGCCCTGCGAAGATGCGGCCCGAGTCGAGCACGCGCTGACCCATCTCAAGCAGCATGTCTTTCATCTGCGCCGTCGGCGCGGAGTGAAACGTTTGGGCCGAGCGGATCTTGCCCATGCCGACGACCATCATCTTCGTCAAGCCGCTTTGCACCGGGCCTGAGAAACACGTGTGCAGCTTGACGCGGTTGACCACCAGCACGCCGTCGGCTTCATAGCAGTAGCGATCCATGAAGACCGGGCCGGTGGAGACTTCGCCGAGCTGGACCACTTCCATGCTCGAACGGATCGGCATCTGCATGGCCGCTTCGGTCACACCGAGCGACTCGATCATGCTCCGCTGGCCCTCGGCGGTCGCGCCGTTGTGCGAGCCCATCGCCGGCACGATGAAGGGCCGCGCGCCGCGCTCGCGCAGCCAATCGCCGCACGCACGGATGATCGTCGGCAAGTTGCGAATGCCGCGGCTGCCGACGGTGATCGCCACGTCGCCTTGCGGAACGGACAAGCCCAGCGCATCGAGCTGCCTGGCTACCTCCCCCGCCACATCGGCCAGCGGCCGCGACACCAGTTGCTGATGGATTTTGTAGAGTTTCATGTGCGATCGATTGGTGGGCGTCCTCTCCTCCGCGCTCTCTGCGTCTCCGCGGTAAAAAACGGCAGAGCCTAGAAGCCTACGTCGGCGCAGTGGCTGCCGTCGGCGCTGCTTGCTGCTTGGGTTCGACGGCGATGTTGACGAGATCATTGGTGGCATGCATCGGCAACACGTTGACCACGACCGCTTTAAAGGCAGGCGTCTTGGAGCGCGGGTCGAGCGTTCGCGGCACGAGTTCGTTGGCTTCGGGGTAATACATCAGCGAATTGCCGGGCCGGATCCACTTGTAACCGCGAGCCAGATAGCCGCGCAGTTCGCCAACCGAGCTGCGAATGATCACCGCCTGATCGTTCTCCAGTCCCAGCCGGACCAGATCGTCCGGATGCATCAGAATCAGATCGCGGCGTTCCTGACCGCGATACAGATCTTCTTCTTCGTAGACGACCGTGTTGAACTGACCTTCGCTGCGGACGGTCATCATGCGGAGCTCGTTCTCGCCCCTGCCGACCAGCTCGGGCAGCGTGTGCGTGAACAGTCCCGCCTTGCCGTCGGGCGTGTTGAACTTGGGCTCGTGGAAGATGCGGCCTTCGATTTCGAATTCTTTCTTCGTCTGCGCGATTTCGCGAATCGCCCCGTAGCCTGGCACGACGCGGCCGATCCACTCGCGGATCGTGTCGGCCTCTTTCATCTTCGGCCAAGAGACCGCGGTCGAGTCGCCCAGCAGTCGCTCGCCCAGTTCGGCGACGACTTGAATTTCGCTGCGCGGCCCCGGCAAGCGGCTCGGTCCGCCGTCGCTCAACCTGACGAAGTTGAACATCGATTCCTGAGTCGTCGGCTGCGGCTCTTCGTCGCGTGCGAGCACCGGCAGGATGATCGTTTCATCGGCCAGCGCATGCACGTGGCCCGTGTTGAGCGTCGTGCTCAAGGTCACCAGCATCTCGAGCCGGCCGAGCGACTGCCGCGCGTACTGCGCATCGGGATTGGAACCGTACAGATTGCCGCCTAAACAAAAGCCGAACTTGGCTTTGCCATGCATAGCGGCTTCCATGCAGGCCATCGTGTCCATGCCGGGCGTCGTCGGCAATTTGACGCCGAAGTCGCGCTCGAGCCCTTGGAAGATCGCATCGCGCAGCTTGGGCGTCACTCCGACCGAGCCGATCCCTTGTACGTTGGAGTGTCCGCGGATCGGCATCATTCCGGCGCCGGGACGGCCGACCATGCCGCGGAGCAGCGCCAAGTTGACGATCGCTTCGACGTTGTCGACACCGTGCAAGTGGTGCGTGATGCCCATCGTCCAGCCGAAGATGGTTGCCTTCGAGGCTGCGTAGACTTGAGCGATCTCGCGAATCTCGCTTTCGGGAACGCCGCTCTTGCGTTCGATCTCTTGCCAGCTCAAATCTTCGAGCCACTGAAGATACGTCTCGCCGTTGCGGCAGTGACGCTCGACAAACGGCTGATCGATCGCTCCCAATTCGACGGTGGCTTTGGCCAAGCCGGCCAGCAGCGCCAAGTCGCCACCGATGTGCGGCTGGACGATATGCGTGGCGATCTTGGAGCCGAACAAAAGGCTGTAGACCGAGCTTGGGATGCGGAACTTTTTCAGCCCCAGTTCGCGCACCGGATTGATGACGATCACTTTGCCGCCGCGTTTGCGAAGATGCATCAGCGAGGTCAGCAAGCGCGGATGGTTGCTGGCCGGGTTGCCCCCGATGATCATCGCCAGATCGGCCGATTCGAGGTCATCGAGACTGACCGTCGCGGTGCCGGTTCCCAGCGAGCTATTGAGGCCGACGCCGCTGGCCTGATGACAATAGTAGCTGCAGTTGTTGACGTTGTTGGTGCCGTAGAGCCGCGCGAGCAACTGCAGCAGGAAGCCCGCTTCGTTGCTGCTGCGGCCGCTGAAGTACCAGAACGATTGATCGGGCGAGATCAGCTTGAGCTTACGCGTGATCCGCTCGAAGGCTTCGTTCCAAGTGATCGTTTTGAAGTGCCGTGCTCCGCGTTCCCAAAGCACCGGCTGGATCAAGCGGCCGGCGTATTCGAGTTCGCGCGGCGTCCAGCTCTGCAGATCGATCAGCGAGTGCCGCGACCAGAAGTCGGCGGTGATGGCCGGCTGCATGTCGGAGGCCATGGCCTGCATCGACTTCTTGCAGACTTCAGGGAACGAGCCCCGCTCGTTGACCATGCCACCTTTTTGGCCGCCCATGCCCAGAGCGCAGGTTTTGCACGCGTTCTTGGTGCGGAGCGCTTTGTAAAACTTCCAGAATCCGCCGGCCTGGCGAGCTTTGGTGAAAGAGTAAAGAATCGCCGGCCAGCCACCACCAGCATCAACTTTTCGCATTAGCCCGCCCTTAGGGAGTCACTCTTCGGTAAGCGCGCCACTGCTGCGCCTGAGGTTCTTCGCTGCTATTGTCGCTGAAACGGTGCGCGTGCGTCAACGCTGGGGCGACTTTCGATAAATGCTAATCCGACGTACAATCGCTCGCTTTGAATTCCGACCTGCTTTGTCCGCCCAGGAAGTGCCCTTTTGCCGCAGGGCTCGACCGTGGCCAGACCATACCGACGCTAAGGTTGGTTTCGCCGCAAATGCCCCTGGACGGGCTCGGCTCAGATGCCCTTCGAACAGCGCACCAGCATGAAGATATTGATCATTGGCAACGGTGGCCGCGAGCACGCGCTCGCCTGGAAAATCAAACAAAGTCCGCGGGCCACGCGCGTATTTGTCGCTCCGGGAAATGCAGGCACCGCCCGCGACGCGGAAAACGTGCCCATCGCCGCCGAAGATATTCCGGCCCTGGTGAAATTCGCCAAGCAGGAACGGATCGACTTGACTGTAGTCGGCCCCGAAGCCCCGCTGGCTTTAGGCGTGGTCGATGCGTTTCAAGCAGAGAACCTGCGGATCTTCGGACCCACGCAAGCGGCTGCTCAGCTGGAAAGCAGCAAAGTGTTCTGCAAGAGCTTGCTGCGGCAAGCCGATGTGCCCACCGCCGATTTTCAAGTCTTTCGCGATCCCGACGATGCGATGCGCTTCGTCAAGGGACGCTTTCCCGGCGAGCGCGATCGCTGTCCCGTTGTCGTCAAAGCTGACGGACTGGCCGCTGGCAAAGGGGTGGTCGTTTGCAAGCGACGCGACGATGCGCTCGAAGCGATCGACCGCATCGCTCGCCGCCGCGAGTTCGGCAGAGCTGGCAATCAAATCATCATCGAAGAACGACTCGAAGGGCAAGAAGCCAGCGTGCTCGCAATCACCGACGGCCAGACCATCATTCCGTTGCCTCCAGCTCAAGACCACAAGCCTGCATTCGATGGTGATACCGGTCCGAACACCGGCGGCATGGGGGCATACTGCCCGACTCCGATCGTCGACGATGCGATGATGGCTTGGATCGAAGAACACGTGCTCGTGCCGACGGTGCATGCGATGAAGCGCAATCGCAAACCATTCCGCGGCGTGCTCTACGCCGGCTTGATGCTCACGGCGAGCGGCCCCAAGGTGCTCGAATACAACGTCCGCTTCGGCGATCCGGAATGCCAGCCGCTGCTGATGCGACTGAAGACCGACATCGTCGATATTTTGGAAGCGACCGTCGACAAGCGGCTGGGCGAACTCGATCCGCCCGAATGGGATCCGCGGCCGGCGATCTGCGTCGTGATGGCCAGCCAAGGATATCCCGGCGAATACGAAAAGGGACGTCCGATCACAGGCATCGAAGCGGCCGACGAGATGGAAGGTGTGAAGGTGTTTCACGCCGGCACGCGACTGGATGGTGACACGGTCGTCACCGACGGCGGCCGGGTGCTCGGCGTGACGGCGCTGGGCAACACGATCTCGGCAGCCAAACTGCAAGCCTACACGGCGGTGCAAAAAGTGCGTTGGTCGGGTGCTTGGTGCCGCAAGGACATCAGCGACAAAGCGTTGCAGCACGTGACGGGCTAAGCCGGTGAGCAATCCATCGGCGGCCAGAAGCGCAGTCGCTCTCGGCATGCGCGACGTGGCGAACATGGACTACGACCAGCTGCGCAGCGCAATCGAGCAGATCGTGCCGCTGGTTGAATCGCAAGTGCGAATCGGCGGCAGCGAGTTTCGCTGGCACAAAGTCGCCGACCCCGATCGCTTGCTCAGCGAAGCGGTCGATCAGGACGGTATGCACGCGGCCGACATCGATCCTTTCTGGGCCGTCGCATGGAGAGCCGCCGAGGGGCTCGATCGATTCCTCGAACGGATCGCTCTAACGGGCATGCGAGTGCTGGAACTGGGCGCGGGAGCTGGACACGCGGGAATCGCTGCGGCGGCTCGCGGCGCCGAGGTGACGCTCAGCGATGCGGTTGAACTGGCCTTGCTCGTGGCCCGCCTCAATAGCTGGCCAGTGCGCTCGCGCGTTCAGATGGCTCGGCTGCGTTGGGGCGATGACCGATTGGCCGGCGAGCCATTTCCGCTGATCCTGGGTTCGGACCTGGTCTACGATCCGAACCATTTTCCGCAGCTCGAGCGCTGTGCCCGCGAGCACTTGGCTCCCGGCGGCCGCTGGTTGCTCAGCGAACCGCATCGCCACACCGGAGATCGCTTTGCGACGTGGATCGTCGATGCGGGCTGGAGGTGCGAAGTGCACAACCTCGACATGGGCGACGGGCGCATTGCGATTCGCATCTTCGAATGCTGGCTCGACTAGCCGCTGGACACATCAGCCGCAGGGCGTTAGCCCGCGGTTTGCGGCGCAACTAGAAGACATTAAACACAGAGGCACAGAGAGCACTGAGCTTGGCGCTGGAACGCTGCCGCTCGGTGGTCTCTGTGCCTCTGTGTTTTAAAAAACAAAATCTGCCGCGGCGACGCCGGCTGATGTTTTACTCGCCGCTATCGACCGCGCTGATCGGCTGATGGAAGATGCGTCCCATGACGTCGGCGCCGCGGCGCGAGCCGCACTGGGGCCAGCCGCCGATCTCGGCGAGTTCCGGCATGAGTTCGAGCAATTGTTCTCGGAGCATCGTGGTCAGCCGAGCGGTACGGAGATTCGACGAGCAGGCTTCGCTCAGCGAGACGACCGTTTTCATGATGCGAACCATTTTGGCTCGCTCGTTCACCGGCCGGGATAGCAATTGGCTTTCGTCTTCGAGAAGATCGACCAGCGGCACTTCGAGCGCCTTTTGCCAGCGTCGCAGTTCGCTCAAGGTCAGGTCGGCCGTCGGCTCTTCTTGCCGGCGAAGCTCTTTG
>JBQCEI010001247.1:0-5915 GCA_051960375.1 Aureliella sp.
GAAGTACTGATAGACCGCTTCGGGCCCGAGCTTGTAATAGAACGGAGCGACGATCGCGACCGCGCGCACGCCCATCGCACCGTAGGCTTCGCAGGCTTCGATCGTCTCGCGCACGTTCGCTTCGGCCGCTCCGGCCAGAATCGGCACGCGGCCACCGACGTGCTGGATGAGAACTTCGATGATGCGGCGGCGTTCCTGGGCGGTAAAGCGAGTGAATTCCCCGGTGCTGCCGTTGGGATACAAGCCATGCACGCCGCGCTCGATCAGCCAGTCGACATAGGCGCACAGCGTGTCCTCGTCGACTCGCCCCTGGGCGTCGACGGGAGGGATATTGGGTGTGTAAATGCCCCGCATCGGCTGCTTGGTCATGACGAACTCGTCTGCTTAGTCCTGGGATTGGTTTGGCAACATTGTAGTTTAAGATGTCTTTGCGAGAGCACCGCCACGGAAGTGCATTTTGCGATTCTCTGCAGCCCGCCGGAACGGATGATTGTGCATTTCGTAACGATCAAGCCAAGCACTGCGGTCGAAATCGTGAATACCGGCCCGTCAACAATCAGCCGGCGGGCGGGAGCCCCCGGTTTGCCTCACAAAACCGGACGCTACCGCGTGCCGGCTGATTGGGAGTAAACCGATTAAACCACCAAGACACCAAGACCCCAAGTTCAAACTGCCGAGCGTCGCGTGGGCGATGCTCGGCTGGATCACCGCGGCGGCGTATGCCTTCGCGTTTCTACGCCTGCCGGTCGCCGAAGGACTGACGATCGACGGCGAGGCGGTCAGCCGCGCGGGTTTCCTCATCGGCTCGCTGCTCTACCCGGAAGGCTTCGTCGATTACTGGTTCGATCAAGGTCGGTTGCCTGCAGGCTTCCTCGATCGAGCGCCGATCGCGCTTGGGACTGTGTTGTGGCTAGCGCTGGCCGGTGCGATCGGACTGCCGCTGGTAGAGCGCGTCTTGCCCGCCCGCGTCTTGACTGGCCCCGGTTGGGCCTTGAGGATTGAGCAATTTTCGTGGGCGGCACTTGTGGGCTTGGCTCTGCTCTCGACAGCGACGCTGTTGGTCGGCTTGGCCGGTGGGCTGCATAGCCGCGTGCCGCTGCTGGTCGCGATCGGTTTATTAGCGGCGCTCCTCTACGGCTGGAGCTGGCTCGAGCGCCGCAAAACAACGTCCGGCATGGAACCACTTGCGGCGCAAGACTTGTTATCGCTCGCAGGGGAACCCGAGCGGCACGGGCTGCTCGATCGCGCCTGCGTGGCGGTGACGGTCGGGCTTAGCTGCTGGTCGGCGGCGGTGGTGATGCTCGGCGCCTGGGTGCCGGCCAGCGAGTTCGACGTCCTCGAGTACCATCTGCAAGCGCCCAAGGAGTTTTATCAGCTCGGCGCCGTCCGCTTTCTACCGCACAACGTGTACGCCAACATGCCGCTCGGAACCGAGATGCACACGCTGGCGATGATGACGCTTCTTGGGCAGACCGATCCGTGGCTTGGCGGCCTACTCGGCAAATCGATCACCGCTGCGTTTTCGATTCTGGGAGCGGCGCTGCTCGGCGGATATCTTGCGCGGCGACTGGGCTCGCTTTGCGGCTGGTGGGCAGCGGGCTTGTGGCTAGCGATGCCGGGGATCGCTCACGCAGCCATGCTGGGCCTGATCGATGGAGCGGTGGCTACGTACGTGCTGGCTGCAGCGCTCGCCGCCTGGCGAGCGATCGAAGCCTTGCGCGTCGATCGTCAGCTCGATGCCAAGCTCGATGAGAGCGCTCTTGCAGAGCAGCGCTCGCGTGCGCTCGGCTGGTGGGGATCGGCGGGCATTCTGGCCGGGGCTGCAGCAGCGGCCAAGTATCCGGGCCTCCTCTTTGCGGTCGTACCAGCCGGCGCCGAACTGGTGCTGGCCGTTTGGCTGAACCGGTTTCCCGGCCAAGCAGCCAAGGGCTCACTCGGAATCTCGCTGCTCAGAACCCGGCTGTTGGGCCGCGATCGCTGGCTCGCGACGGGCTTGTTCGCGCTGGGACTGGCTGCGACGTGCATGCCTTGGTATGCGAAGAACTGGGTTCAAGCGGGCAATCCGGTCTATCCGCTCGCGGCCAATATTTTCGGCGGCAGGACGCTGACCGCCGCCAAGATCGAGCAGTGGCAGCGAGCCCACCGCGTCCCGCCCGCGGCGCCGCCCGAGGCCAGCGCGATTCAGCGCGTGGTCGCCAGCGTGCGCGTGGCTGGCACCGATCTGGCGCGGCTCGGCCTGACTTCGCCCTATGTTCAGCCGGCGATCATCTGCGGCCTTGGCATCGCGGTAGGCATGTGGCTCAGCCGGCGATACGCCTCGGGCACACCGCTGGGCTTGTGGCTCGCGTGGTCGATGTGGATTGTGGCGGTGTGGTGGCTGGCGACGCATCGCATCGATCGGTTCTGGCTGCCGCTGAGCGGCCTGTGGGCTGCCTCGAGCGCGCTCGGCCTGGCGTGGCTCCGCAGCCGCGGGATGCCTTGGCTCGCGCATGCGATCGTGATCGTCGGGCTTGTTTACGGCGGACTGTTCAATAGCTCGTCGCTGGTCAGCGACAATCGGTTCTTCGTATCGCTCAATGCGCTGCGAACCGATGCGACGACCGACGAGCAAGTCGGACGCGTGCCGGCAGAACAAGCTTGGATCAACGAGCATCTTCCGGCCAGCGGCACGCGTGTGCTGCTGATCGGCGAAGCCGACGTGTTCGAATATCGAGTGCCGATCCTCTACAGCACTTGCTTCGATGCCAATCCCGGCGAAGCGATGCTCCGAGGCAAGACGCCCGCCGAGCAAACCGCGGCGCTGCACGAACATGGTATCACGCACATCATGATCAACTGGGGCGAGATCGCTCGCTACCGCAGCCCCGGCAATTACGGCTTCAGCGATTGGCCGCAGCCGGCCGACATCGAGCAAATGATCGCCAGCGGTGTCCTCAGCCGCATCGCCTGGCCCCTCGACAAAGACTCTGTCGAGCTATTGAAAGTCAACTAACTCCGCGCTCTCCGCGTCTCCGCGTCTCCGCGCACACCTCGTTCCCAGGCTCCGCCTGGGAACGCAATGTCTTGGAGGCTCTGCCTCCTTCGCACCCGCCGTGAAGGCTTGCCGAAGCGGCTGCCCTGGCGAGGCGGAGCCTCGAAGACAGTGCGTTCCCAGGCAGAGCCTGGGAACGAGGGCAGCGGGAGGCGCGGAGGTAAAATCACTCGAGCTCGGGAAAGACCTCGGGGTCGAGGTTCTGCCGGCCGATGAGCGATTTGGTGCGGGCGAGGAAGTCGAACTTGAAGTTGGCGACTTGTTGCTCGGTGATTCCCAGCTGGGCGGCGACCTCTTTGTTGCTCAGACCGACGACAAACAGCAGTTCGATGCACTTGAGCTTGAGCCAGTCGCCGCGCTCACGCCACTTATGAATTTGGTCGGCCAGCGCCGCTGCGATGGCTTGCTCTTCGAGCCCGCGGCGTTCGCCGCTGCGCGCGATGCTGCTGGCGTGGCGGGCTTTCTCGGCCACGACTTGCCAGGCCGCTTGGCTCGATCCCTCGCGCGACTGCGACATCGCCAGGGCAGGGCGACGGCCTTGGCGGCGCAGGTGATCGGTCAGTTTGTAACTGCAGATCGAGAACAGATAGCTCTCGAGCGGTCGGCGGCGATCGTAATTCGGCAAGCTGTTCAGAAAGCCGACGAACGTATCTTGAACGATGTCTTCGGCGCTGGCCCGGTCGCGCAAGCGATGTTCGACGAACGCCAGCAAGCGTCCTTCGTAGCGAGCGATCAACTCTTCCCAGGCCGCTGCATCGCCTTGACCGATGCGCTCGACCAGCAATTGATCGACGTCAAATTGTCCGGCATCGAGCACTTCATCCATCAATGGCGATCGCCCCGCTGTTCGATGATGAGCCGCTAGACTTCAGGCGACTCCGAAACATTTTTTAGGTGACTCACCGCATCCTGCTTTACTGCGGAGGGGCTGGCTGTATCTCAACTGCATGCCGCAGTTCCAACGCGTCGGAATAAACCTCCGGAGGCGTCGGCGGTTGCGGTGGCGCGGGGGGATAGGGGGATGGTTCGTTATAGATGATAACGCGCTGGCCTTGTCCTTTGTACGGGAAAGGACCGCTGTATTCGGCAGGCCCTCTGTGCAATGAATGAGTGGTCCTAGACTTGTGGATGATCGTTACGCTGCCCAAAAAGAGTACGCCAAGCAACATCAAGCCGCCGAGGCAACCGGCGAGCGTCCACAGCAGTCGGCCGGACCGCTGCGGCGCTTCGGGTTCGAGGTGATGCAGCGGCGCATGCACGACCGGCTGTACCGCTTGCACGTAACGCCGGCGGCGGCGATTGAATGCCAGGTGAGCGCTTCCCATCAGTCCCATGACGGCGGCCACTCCCAGGCCGAGCGCCACCATGCGCTTTCGCTGCTGAACCTGGCGATGGGCCTCGATGAAATACTGCCGCTGCTCGGGAGTGATTTCCAGCACCACCCACTTCTGATACATCGGCCCGCTGCTGGTGCTGAGCTCGGCGACATAGTCGGTCGAACGATCGAGCAGATTGTGGCGAATGAAATCGGCGGTGATATCCAGTTCGTTTGCGCCGTGGCCTCCGAGCACTTGTTCGTCGATGTAACCGCGCACGGCAGTCACCATCGGTTGGTCCAGAGTCGCCTCGGCTTCTTCGATCGATGAACTCGGCAAAGAACCGACGAACAAACGGTGCCGGTGTGAATTGGACAGATCGGGCGGCGCTCCGACCCAGGCCGGTCGATCGGCCGGCAGGAGTGGCTTGAGCTCGGGCGAAACCGACAGCTCGCGCACCTGGTCGGTGTCAACGTCGGTGGATTGACTGGTCGGCTCTGGCTTGCTCGTTGCAGCCGGCGCCGGCGGTGTGCCTGCCTCGGGCATTGCAGCGGTCAGTTCGTTATCACTCGAACCAACGGCCTCATCCTGAGCAAAGCAGTGGCTGGTCTGCGCCGGCATGCCGACCAGCAGCGCGACGACCAATAGCCATCGCATCAACTGAGAGAGACTTCGCGATTCGATGCGGCACATTTTTGTGTGAGCCTTCATGGTTATCTCTTCCGCGAAGGCACGGATAAGTCTCCGCGCTCTCCGCGCCTCCGCGGTAAAAAACTGCAGGAATCTGCTACGCCAACACGCTCGCCTGGGTCATCTCCAGGCGTTCGTCGGGATTGTGCCACGGGGTCGCCAGCTGGACGGCGATCGATGTGCCGGCAAAGACGAGCGCTCCCCAAGGCTGCGGGAACGGGATGATCAGTTGCACCACACCGGCCATCAGCACGCACCACAGCACCGAGAACAGGCTGAAGCGATTGCGTCGCAGCGGATCGGCTTGTTTCCACCAGTGGACCAGCCCCAGCAACAGCGGGAAGTACGCCAGGAACGCGGGCAGCAGCGGCGTGCCGTCGGCTGCAAAAAATCCGCGCCAGCGCTGCACCGGCAAATCGCCGAACTCTTTTACCGCAATGGTCGACCAGGGCACCATCAGGTAATTGCTCAAGGCATAGCCCAGGCCGCCGACGACCAGGCCGAGCGTCAGCTGCGTGAAGCTCCGCACGGCCGAATCGCCTTCGCTGGTTCGCCACCTTTGTCCCAGGGCGATCGCTAGCCACGAGCAAACGATGGCCATCATCGCCGACCAGACCCAACCGACGACGTACGCCTGGCCGACCTTGCCCGAGCCCACCTGAAAAATTCCGACCAGCGTCGTAAACACGGCGATGACGACCATCGCTCCTATCCAACTGCCGGTCAGTTCGGCTCCGCGCATGCTCGGTTTAGCGAGCGCCATTTGTTTGCGCTTGGCGACGCGCCACTGCTTGAGGCTCAGCGGTTTGGGAGCCGGCGGTCGCACCGCTGGACCTGGCCTCGCGGGTGCCGCCTGAGCGACGACCGGCGGATGATTG
>JBQCEI010001248.1:0-2168 GCA_051960375.1 Aureliella sp.
CAGTGGCCGGACCGTGGGCATGTCTCAGAGACGACCAGTCGATTGCGTCGAGACCTTCGAGCATTCAACCTCCTCTGTCGCCTAACGCTCATGATGACCCAGCCCGAAGGGATTGGCTGGGCGGTGAAGTAACACGTCGTTGAGGGCTTGGGTCGATCATGTTGTTCGTGGCCGATGTGGGGATGGGCTGGCACCCGCCACAGTGCTCCAACCAGCGCATGAACCCGTCGGTCCATTGTACAGCAAAGAGCGCGCACCGAACTTGCCAGCACATCGACGGCCAAGTCATGCGCCGCAGCCCTCGAGCGAACAAGCCGTCCACTGCGGCACCCGTCAAGAGATTTGCCACGCATGCACCCATGCAAGAAACTCCATTAGCAGTTCTAGCCTCATCGAAGGCGAGTGGCGCAAAACTTAGAGAGGATCCTCATTAGATCCTTAGCATGTTGGCATGCGCCGTAGCCCATGACCGAAAGGCAAACCACAGCTGCCCCCGTCGGTCGAGCTTCACAAGCGAAAAGGCAGCCGGTGAGCACTGCGCGAAACCAAAAAGCCTCTCACCCAATTCACACAGAACCCGCCGCACTACTGGCCAACGAACGCTAGGCATCACCATGCCCGCGCGTGCGTTTGACCATTGGCAGTAAACACCGTCGCGGGCTGTGGTGCATGCCCTGGTTCGTCAGGCTCTAAGATGCGTTACCAGGTGCCTCGTACGTGAACCGATACCTCCTCGAACATTCGAGCACCCTTCGCTCATTTTCGGCCAAGCAAACGTCGTAGATGGCAAGTTCTTCCATTTTAAGCCGCTTGGATAGCCAATCTATGTCCTCGTAGCGCACAGGCACACGGTCGAAAACCAGGCGTTTAACATAGCCCAAGCGAAGAAGGCGGCGAAGTTCGTGAGAGGCAAAGTTTTCCGACCCCAAGACCTGTTCAGAAAAGAAAAACACCAGAGGGCGAGCGTGTACTATCTTGCGTATTCGTGTTATCTCTCGCGGTTCATTCTCGTCGAGCTTCCCGCCTTCGGACGGAAGAATGTCAACATCCCAACCGATAAACGCGCCCATCGTCTCCATGTGGCGAACGGTATGCAAGATCAGCCATCGCTGTGCGGCGTAAACTGCGGCAAGGATGAATGTGAACAATGCAAGAACTGCCCATGGATTAGCCATGCCAACCTCCAGGCCGCCAACCGGCAAAATGTCATCTGTCGACGAACGCTCATGATGACCCAGCCCGAAGGGATTGGGCCGATTGTCAAGTAACACGTGTTTGAGGGCTTGGGTCGATCATGTTGTTCGTGGCCGATGTGGGGATGGGATGGCACCTGCCACAGTGCTCCAGCCAGCGCACGAACCCGGCCGTACATTGTACCGCAACCGGCGCGCACCGACGTTGCGTGCACAACTACCTAGCAGCTGAGGCGCCGCAGCCCTCGACCGAACAGTCCATCCACTACTGCGCCCGGCAAGTCGTTCGCCACGCATGCACCCAGGCAAGAAACTCCATTAGTAGGTCTAGTCTCATCGAAGGTAAGTGGCTCAAGGCTTGCAGGAGATTCGGATTAGATCCACAGCGCGTTGGCATGCTTCGCAGTCCTTAACCGATCAAGCATCCACCGCTGCACCCGCAGACCGAGCTTCACAAGCGAAAGGGCAGCCGGTAAGCACCGCGCGAACCAACAAAGCCTCTCACCTTGTTCTGCTGGAACCCGCCACCATTTTGCCAACGAACGCTGGCGATGACCTCGCCCGAAGGGATTGGCATCGCGGTGAAGTAACAAGTGTGTGAGGGCTGGGGTCGATCGCGTTGTTCTGCCAGCCCGTAACCGGGCCGCCAACTAGGTTTATTTCAATAACCACGTGGCCCCGTGGCTCCGGTTGAACAGTTCGGCCAAGCATCAATGGTTGGCGGTGGTTTATCCGCATATTGTGATCATGAGTCAATATTGTTCCATGCGTTCGCATTGTCCACGGGATGCGGCAATTGCGAGTAGAGAAGACTCGCGCATTCCTTAGGAGTCACCCGGGTTAGATTGCCTGTAATGCTCCACCGAATACGTCCAGCCGGACAGAATCGGTCCGTGGGATTTGGAGAAAACATGGCGGTACCGCCGTTATTTGACGGGTCGTTGAGCACATCTGCAAATTTGCGTACTACCTTCC
>JBQCEI010001249.1:0-2526 GCA_051960375.1 Aureliella sp.
TCTTGGTCACGAACTCGCCCGCTCCGCGCGAAATCGTATCGACTGCCTTGCCTTCCAGCTGCACTCCCATCCCGGTGCCGCCGTAGTAGGCGTCGCCCGCGACGAGCGTCACTTGATACGTGCCCGCCGGCAGATCGACGCCGAAGGTCATCGAGCCCGCAGTCGCCAGGTCAAAGTCGCGCTTGGCATCGTCCGGCGTGCCGCGATCGCGAGCATCGATCGCTCCGGCGACCCATCCATAGCCCGTGGCGCTGCTGTAGCGCGTGGCAAAGTTCACGCCGGTCTGGCCGGCAGCCACCGGCGAAGTATCGGTGCCGAAGTCGAAACTCTTCGAAGCGGTTTGGGTCGGCGGAGCGGGATCGGTGGGCGTTGTCGAGCCGCTGGCATAGTCGACCGCTCCGGCATCCGCTGCGGTGGCTCGGGTTTGGCCATTCAAGTCATAAACGGGCAGATAGGTCGTATTGGCCGCACCGATCATTGGCGAGCCGGCCGACGGCGTCGCGTCGAGCGCCGTTCCCTGCAAATTCAGATTAGTGAAAGCGGTCAAGCTGCTCAGTTGCACGTTGCCAACTGCCGTTGCCGCTCCGGTGCCTGTCGGCACGTACTGCTGGACGCCCGAGTAAATGGCGTTGTTGGCGAAGGTGTTGGACGCTTCCCAGCTGTACACCTTCACCGCAGCCCCGCCTGAGATGAACGTGTTATTGGCGACGGTCAGATTCTGCGGGTTCGTGGTGCGCGGCTTCGAATAGAACGACAATCCGTTGGTCACGACCAGATTGTTGCGGATGATCGCATCGGCGACCACCTGAATGCCGACGTCATTGGAGTGGAGGATGACGTTCTCTTCGACCACATTCCGGTCGGTCATGCCGCGGCCGGTGCGGTAGAGAATGATGCCTGGATAGTTGGTGTTTTCGATGAAGTTGTACTTGATGGTTACTGCGTAGGAGAGATCCTTGATCTCGATGCCGTCGCCCTGGGTGATGGTTCCGCCAACGAGGTCGTGGATGTAGTTGCCGATTACGTAGGTGTGGTGGGTGACCCGCGAACCGTCATCGGCGCCCAGATAAAACGCTTCGCCGTGTGCACCGGTGTGGTGGATAGTGTTGTCGACGAAGTAAAGATACGACGTGTTGTTCGAATTGCCGGCAATGGCATTGTTGCCCGTGTAGGCGACCTCGGAGTTATAGAGCATGAAGTTGTTCACGCCCATGACTTTCACGCCGGTCGAGCCGCCGCGGATGCTCAAGTTTTGCAGGATCAGGTACTGGCTTTGATCGATGTTGATGACGTTTTGCGATGCATCGAAGCGCGTGATGACGACTTGCTCGCCCGGCGCCCCTTCGATCGTGATCGGTCGGTCAGCCGTTCCGGCCGCGGTGATCAGGAAGTACGAATCGACGCTGTACGTTCCCGCATGGATGCGCACGTGATCACCTGC
Source organism: Aureliella sp. (assembly GCA_051960375.1). Lineage (GTDB taxonomy): Bacteria > Planctomycetota > Planctomycetia > Pirellulales > Pirellulaceae > Aureliella. The sequence continues at coordinate 1,442 of JBQCEI010001249.1, forward strand.
CGACAGCTTCGAGAGAACTTGCTGCAGCAGCGCTCCGTTTTCCGAAGCCGTCAGCTTGGAGTCGTAATAGACGTCGCGGGTGACGCTCCCTTGGTTGGCGTACCAGTCAGGCGCATAGGTTGGCTGATTGCCGACTTTGTGCCAGAAGGGAGCCGGCACGCCGGTGGTCGCCGCAGCTGCGGTGTCGGCGCTCCCGTCGATCTTCACGAGCCCTTCGCCCCTCAGCGACCCTGCCTCGGGGCTGCCAGCGACGAATGCCTGGTCGCGCAGCGCGGCTGATGAGTTTGACTGGTCAAGGTTGGTGCCACCGCCGAGCAAGCCGGCAGCAGCATCGCCCGTGGTCCACTTCAAAGGTTGGGAAGCGTTGTAAGAAGCGTTGTAAGCGGCGGCGCCATGATTCAGCGATTGCACCGTGCCGGCCTGCGGCAAGCTCACGTCGGCCTGCGTGCAGTACGTCGGCGAAGTATGAGGCACCAGAGCGTCGCCCAGCGGAGTCCAACTGAGCACCACCCGGTCCTCGAGCCTCTGAAGCATCCATTGCCGGCGAAAGGCTCGCCGACGCGCGAGCCTGTTTTGCTTGGCGGACTTGCGAAAAAACGAAAAGAGCTTGCCAGATCCGCTGAACATTGCGATCCGTCTCCGGGATTAGGAAAAGTTAGGGAGCAATCGACTGCTTCGAATCCTTGAAGCTCCGACCCGCTCGGGGGCCGCTTGGCGAGAGATAGATTAGGAGCAGCCCGTCCCCAAACTTGAGGACATCCGAGCTCTTGGAACTGAAACCAAGAGCCGCTGCAACAGCCGCCGCGCGTGAGAAGAGAAACACGTGAGAAGTGGTCTACGCGGTCTGCGAATAGTTAGACCACATCTATAGAATCCATCAAGCCTTCCTCGCGGGAAAACACCCACACCAAAAGCGGGGGACGGCACCGCCCACCGTCGCCTGATGAGTTTCGACGTTCGTTTGCGGTAATTGGTTTTCAGTCCCGGTAGGGACGGCAGCTCCATGCCGGCGGCGCGAGCCGCCGGTTGGATCAGCGCGGTGAGAGTAAGTCCCCAAGGGACGACAGAGGAAGCGCGAAGACGAG
>JBQCEI010001250.1:0-2229 GCA_051960375.1 Aureliella sp.
CAGCGGCCAAAGAGGAGAGAACGTGCCGAGTCGTCCGCTCCGCTTTTCGGCTGCGCTCAAGCTGCCCAGCCCAACTGTGGGACGGCAGTCCTCTGCCGTCAGCACCCGGCAAGCCGCCCAACTGTGCCCGTCCTCTCCTCTTCGGCCGCTGCGCGGCTTGGGGCGGGTTTGTGGTTAGGTCGGCCGACTTGCCGGGTGGTGACGGCAAGGGACTGCCGTCCCACAGTTCGGCTAGACAGCTTTAGCGCAGCCGAAAATTCCATCGGCCGACTTGTGTCGAGCAGCGAGAAAGGTTGCCGTCACACAGTTCGGCTCGTTACCGCCTGCACTGCTCGAAACTATGCTCGCCAGCGCTTCATGAGTTGATGGGGGATGCGGAGTTGGTCGAGGATGCGGGCTACGACGAAGTCGACCAGGTCGGAGACGTGCGCGACGCCTTGATACCAGCCGGGGGCGGCGGGCAGGACGACGATGCCGGCTTGCGAAGCGCGATACATGTTCTCGAGCTGAAACGTGCTCAGGGGCGTCTCGCGGGGAACAACGATCAGCGGGCGGCGCTCCTTCAAATGCACTTCGGCGGCTCGCTCGATCAAGTTGCCGCTGGCCGAGCGCACGATGCCGCTGAGCGTCCCGCCCGAGCACGGACAGATCACCATCGCATCGGTCAGAAACGAACCGCTGGCGATCGGCGTAAAATAGTTCTGATAATGATGAATCTGCAAATGCCCTCGCTCGAGCGCATCGCGAGCCGCTTTGAGGATGGCGGCGTTAGGGGGCGTGTCTTCTTCGACTCCCGAGGCCAACAGCGCCTCGATGTCGAAGGCTCGCAAGTCGATCGCTTCGGCATCGACCAACAAGTTCAGGCCGAGCTCTTGGCGGATCACGGCCGCTCCCGAGGGACTGATCGTCAGATGCACTTCGCGGCCGGCGGCCAACAGCATCTGCAGCAGCCGCACCGCGTAGACCGCGCCGCTGGCTCCGGTGATCGCCAGTACGATTGGATGAGTCATCGTTCACCGACGTACAAAGTAGCAATGCCGAAGGTAAGCGGAATGATCCGCACGTCGCGGAGCCCCGCAGCTCGCATCAACTGGGCCAGCGCCTCGCCGCACGGAAACTCCGAGACGCTGGCTGGCAGATACTCGTACGCATCCTGCCGATTGCGAGCCAGCGATTGACCGATGCGCGGCAGCACGTGCTTGAAGTAGGCGCTATAGAGTTCGCGAAAGCCCGGCAGCGTGGGCTTGGAAAACTCGAGCACAGCGACCTGCCCGCCGGGGCGGCAGACGCGCGTCATCTCGCCCAGGCCGAGCTCCGTGTCCTCGACGTTGCGCAGCCCAAAAGCGACCGTGACGGCTTGAAAAGTCGCCGCTTCGAACGGCAACGCCTGCGTGTCGGCTTGCATGAAAGCGACGCTCGTTGCCAGAGCGCCGGGCGAAGCCAACTGTTTGCGGTGCGCTCGGGCGAGCATGGGAAAGCAAAAGTCGGTGCCGATGACGCGAGCTCGACTGCCGACGCGCTCGGCGAGCATCAGCGCCAGATCGCCGGTGCCGGTACAGCAGTCCAAGATCGGCTCAGTGCCGTCCAAGCGCAGCTCACGGACCGCGCGACGCCGCCAGCGAATGTCGATGCCCAGCGAGAGCACATGGTTCATCAGATCGTAGCGCGGAGCGATCTCGCCGAACATCCGGCGCACGCGCTGGCCGGTCTTGTCGAGCTGAATCATCGAGTGGTGACTTTCGGCGAGCTGTCGTTATCCATTTGAAATTCACCACCAAGGCACAAAGACACCAAGAAAGCCGGGCACCAACGCGCACGCTGATGGACGTCAATGTTCACGGCAATAAAAACACCTGCGTCTGCCGGCAACCGTGGGCGCCGATGACCAGCGACTGCTCGATGTCGGCCGTCTTGCTGGGTCCGGACAGGTACACGCCGAAACCGGGCTGAGGCACGCTGGCCCGCGCGTAAGCCTGATGCATGTTGTGCACGATGTCGCGCTCCGAGAGCACCAGCACGAGGTACTGCGTGATGAAGAACACAACGCGATGCTTCAAGCCTTCGTCGGTCAGCCAAACGGCGCCGTTCTCCGCAACCGCAAACTGACCGGGGTAAATAACAAAGTCGAGGTCTGCCAACGGGTGCGGATCATCGACTGCGTCCAGATCGACATTGCCGGGCAAGCCCTCGACGCCGGAGAAAATCCGTTTGGCCTGCTGCCACTGCGGA
>JBQCEI010001251.1:0-5322 GCA_051960375.1 Aureliella sp.
CCCAAGGCAAAGGCTGGAGCGAACAACCCTCCACCTAATGTGCCCAGACCTGCACAGGACGAGAAGGCGCGGATGCTTGCTCCACAGGCACCCAAGCGGCCCATCCCGAAGCTGTAACCGGGCCGCAACAGCGAGTAAGAAGGGATACACCACTAAGACACAAGGGCACGAAGAAAACCACGCGCTTTGCAGTCAGTCCTCCAGCCGCCGCGCTCGCGCACAAGAGTGACCTTGGGCGCGGCGGCGGGTGCTATTCTCGGCTTGAGCGTTTTCTTACAAGGCGATCGTGAGCGTTTTCGACTCGGTGTACGCCTTGAGCCCTTCTTCGCCTAGTTCGCGTCCCTGGCCGGACATCTTAAAGCCGCCGAACGGTGCGGCTGCGTCGAAGACATCGTAGCAGTTGACCCAAATGGTCCCTGCGCGGACGCGGCGAGCAAAATCGTGAGCCTTGCTGACGTCGCGCGTCCAGACCGCCGCAGCCAGGCCATAGAAAGTGTTGTTGGCGCGCTGGATCAGTTCGTCCCAATCCTTGAACTTCAGCACGCTCATCACCGGTCCGAAAATCTCTTCGCGGGCGATCGCCATCTCGTCGGTTACGCCGCTGAAGATCGTCGGCTCGACGAAATAACCGCGATCGCCGCTGCGCCCGCCGCCGGTCCGGCACTGGGCACCTTCTTGATTTCCTTTCTCGATGTACGACATGATCTTGTCGAACTGAGCTTGATCGACTTGCGGGCCCTGATCGGTTTCAAGTGCCAGTGGGTTGCCCAGCCGCCGCGATGAAGCCAGCTTCGTGAGCCGCTCGACGAACTCGTCGTGGACGCGTTCATCGACGAACACGCGGCTGCCGGCGCAGCAGCACTGGCCTTGATTGAAGAACAAACCGAAGTTCGTTCCGACGGCCGCCTTCTCGAGATCGGCATCGGCCAGGATCACATTCGGGCTCTTGCCACCCAGTTCGAAGGTAAGGCGTTTGAGCGTTTCCGACGCGTCGCGCATGATGATCTGCGCGGTGCGATGCTCGCCGGTGAAAGCGATCTTGTCGATCAGCGGATGCTTGACCACCGCGGCTCCGGCGGTCGGTCCGAAACCGGGCACCACGTTGATGACGCCGTCGGGAAAGCCGGCTTCTTGGGCGAGCTGCGCCATCCGCAGACAGGTCAGGGGCGTTTGTTCGGCTGGCTTCATGACGATCGTGCAGCCAGCCGCCAAGGCCGGTCCCCATTTCCAAGCCACCATGAGCATCGGAAAATTCCAGGGAATGATTTGGCCGGCCACGCCGACCGGCTCGCGGCGGGTGTACGAAAAGTAGTTTCCTCGAATCGGCAGCGTGGCTCCGTGGATTTTGTCGGCGAAGCCGGCATAGTAGCGGAGACAATCGATCACCAGCGGCAAATCGGCTGCGCGCGCATCCTTGATCGGCTTGCCGTTGTCGAGGCTTTCCAGGGCCGCCAGTTCATCGATCTCCTCTTCGATCAAGTCCGCCAGGCGATACATCAGCCGGCCGCGGTCGCGTGCATACATCATGCTCCACGGCCCACTCTCGAAAGCGCGGCGAGCCGCCTTGGCCGCGCGGTCGACATCGGCGGCATCTCCTTCGGCCACCTCTGCAATTGTCTCTTCGGTCGCGGGATCGATCGTTGGAAACGTTTTACCGCTGGCCGCGTCTTCCCACTTGCCATCGATAAAGCACTGCGTGTGACGAATCTTCGGCTTGCGAACCGGCTGAGCGACAGTGGCCATGGGATCGACTCCTGATCGAAAAGAACGAAGCGCACGGGACAAATGCTGTTACATCTCATTCTATGGCTCGATGAAATGCGACGGCAATCAGAGGAGGCGGTTGGCACATCGCCCTTTTGAGGCTGACATGCTCGATTTTTACCGCGGAGAACGCGGAGAGCGCGGAGACAGACAGAGCAAGAGAAGTCTGCATGGTCACGACAGCCCAAAAGAAAACCGAGCACGCTTGCTGAGGTAGCACGCGTGCTCGGCTGAAGGGGTTCGACCGGTTTTGAATCTCGGTAGCGCCGCAGCGGATCGACTATTGCCCAGCGGCTGGTTGAGGCTGATTGGCCGGCTGAGCATTTCCCGGCTGAGCAGCGGCCGGTTGTGCGGCTCCGGGCTGCGCAGCACCCGGTTGCGCGGCTCCAGGTTGAGCAGCACCGGGTTGCCCAGCAGCTGGTTGGTCTGCGCCCGGCTGAGCAGCATCGGCCGGTTGCCCGCCGGCTGCTGCGGCTTGTTCGGCCGCCGCTTGTTCGGGCGTCTTCGGCGCATCGAGGGTGCTCTTGGCATCGGCCTTCTTGACCGACTTCTTGCGCGGCGACAATTCGTTGAAGCTCGGCACGATCACTGAGCCGTCGGGGGCCGTCATACCGGGCACTTCCTCGGCGGCCGTCCGCAGCTCACCGAGCGAGGTGACCGCGCGGGTCATCAACGACGAGGTATCGGTTAGCGAACGCTCGTTGATGTCGGTTTGGACCTTCTCGAGTGCCTCGAGCAATTCCTTGCCCGGGCGTTTCAAGGCTTCGGGCAGCTCGGTTTCCATGATGCCTTTGCCGGTCGAGCTGATGTCTTTCTTATCCGCGGCGCCGGTGCCCATCAGCAGAACGTGAGCCAACTGGCAGTAAGTGTTCAGCTTGCGGCGAGCGAGCCGCAGGTCCCATTTCTGAGTATCGATCGGTTTGGGTCCGCTGTTGGCGCCCGTATCGTAGCCGCCCATCGCCCCGCCGTAGCCGCCCATCTCGGCGCCACCATATCCATCGCTCGAAGGCACCGAACCCATGGCATAGCCGCCCCCCATTCCGCCGTAGCCCATCATGCCCGAGGCCGATTGCGTCTTGTCTTGTTCTTGCTCGTACCAGCCGACAACTTCCTGATCGAGCAGCTGGGCGACTGCCACCAGGATCTTGTTGCGAGTCGCGTCGTCTACGCGAGAGAGGTCGAAGCGAGTTAGATACAGACCGGCGCTGAGGCGGACGCTGGGCAGCATGGCCGGGTCCATCAGCAACGCCATCGCTTCCTTGGCTCCATCGGACAACTGGCCATTGGCAGCAGTGTGCAGTTCGCCCAGCACGTCAAACGCGCGCCGCACCATCCACCAGTGAGCTTTTTCTTCGGAGAGCGAAGTCGGGCGGCTGTTGACGATCTCGGCCATCGCCTTGGCCAGGGCTCCGCGCTGATTGGCAGGCATGTTGCTGCCCGCCTTGTCGACGTACCGATACAAACCGTACAAGGCCAGCGAGCGCAGGTGCGCAGGAACATCAATGGCTTTACCAGCGGCATCGACAGCAGTATTGGTCGAGTACTTGTAGAGCGGGCTGAGCGCGTCGCCGGCCATGACCGGTTCGCTCAGCAACAACATCGCGTTGATCTTTGCTTGCGGGATGTATTTGCCGTCAATAATTTGAACAGCCTTGCCGACGACAGCTTTCGAAACCGTGGCTCGGCCCTCATCGGACCGGACGGCGTTGACCAACTGATTCATCAGAGCGATGCGGCGCTTGTCAGGCGTATTGTCGACCGTTGGCTTGGTCATCTCAGCCATCAGGACTTCCGCTTGCGTCTTCAGCGCGTCTTTCGACGCTGCCGAGAGCGCGCCGGTCTCTTTGGTCGCATTCCGCGCGGCGGCGCCGATTTGCTTGAGCCCGTCTGGCGTCGACGCTGCCTCGGGAACCTTCATCTGCTCGTACTGAGCTTTCAGGCTTCCGGCGCTACTTGTGAGCAAACCACCGCTTGCAATTAAGCACACCAGCAAGTTGCGACGCAAAGACATTTTCATTTCCCTTCCAGAAGCAACACCCACCCAGCCCTGAGCACCACTTGGCGCCAGTCCTCGTGTCACACAATGCGAAAGTCGCGACTACTCAACTACCGATAGCTTAGCACCCCGCCAGCCGGTGATGAACCGCCGACCGATCTCGAGCCAGCGGTCAATGCTCATCAGACGAATCGACCAGCAACACCGGTGACCAGCCGTCGCGGAGCAGAGCCGGAACCAGCAGTGCCGTCACCGACACTGTCCCTGCGGGTGTTCCTGCGTGCGGTTGGTGATAAGACCGATCGCGACCCGCCGGGCGGTGACCAGTGCCGCCGCAGCAGCCTCGCCGGGGCGGAAAGTCAGCATTTAAAGTAGACGAGAACTTCCACGCTCTAGGTTATCCGACCAGAGCGCCGAATGTCAACTTTTTAGGGCTTCCGTTTGCCCCAGCCGGAGCTCGCCGCGGCGGTGTCCAGCGGGATAAACGCTCCAATCGGTTCAGCTCGCGCAGGTCACGTTGCAGCCGGATCCTTGGACGCGATGCAAATGCGGCGACGGATACACGCCCGGACCATCCTGGGCGTACCAGCGATCCAGCACCGCGAACCATTCTTCGCGCGTCCTAATTCGCGTGAAATCTTCGCGGGCCAGCTCGTGCTGCGGATGGCTGCCGGTGTACTTGATGCCGAACTTCCTCAGCAGCGGACCGGTGCGCTGCGGTCCGTAGACGCGTTCGGCCAGTTCCCAGTGGCGCTCGAGCACCCGGCGCTGCTCGAGGAGCGACGGTGGCGGCGGCAGAGGCCGGCCCTCAGCCAGCGCGCGGCACTGCTGAAAAATCCAGGGATTTCCAATCGCTCCCCGCGCGACAGTTACTCCGTCGATGTTGGTCGTCCGCAACATCCGCAAACAGTCCTCGGCCGTAAACAGATCGCCGCTGCCGAGGATCGTTCGCTCGCCGACGTGCCGTTTGACTTCGGTTAAAAACTCCCAGCGGCTCGGGCCGTTGTAGCGCTGTTCGACCGTGCGGCCGTGGACGGTGATCGCCGCCACTCCAGCGGCAAAAGCTCCGTCGAGAATCTCGTAAAAGCGATCGCGGCTCTCCTGCGAATCGTCGATCCCGCGACGCATCTTGACCGTCACCGGGATGTGAGCCGGCACGGCGTCTCGCGTGCGGCGCACAATCTCCAGCGCGATCTCGGGCTGGCTGAGATGGTAGCCACCGCGGCAGCGCCCCAAAACCTTCTTTACCGGGCACCCGAAGTTGATGTCGATGACGGCAAAACCGGCGTCGGCCAAACGACGCGCGCCCGCAGAAAACTGCTCGGGTTCGGCCCCCATCAACTGCCCGGCCACCGGCTGCTCGTCGGCCGAGTTGTACAAAAAGTGCTTATTTTTCTCGCGGTCTTTCAGCGCGACCAGAAACTGATCGAGCATGACCTCGCACAGCGTGTAGCTGGCGCCGTGCTCGCGGGCCAGCATGCGCATGGGCCAATCGCTGTAGCCGCTCAGGGCCGCTTGAACCACCGGAAAACCAACTTCTAAGTCACCGATCTTCAGCGGCC
>JBQCEI010001252.1:0-3502 GCA_051960375.1 Aureliella sp.
CCGGGGGTGAGGGGTCTCCAAAAGCATGGTTTATCCGGCGTTGTGACGGAGAGCGTCCCTCGCTTACGCGCCGCGTTACAAGGTTCACCTGGGACTCGCGTCCCAGGCTATCGCGTGCCGTCGCTTCGCGACTCCGGGCCGCCATGAAAGGCAGCTTCCTCGCTCATCAGTCTACCGCTTGGCATCCGTCCCTTCGCGTCGAAGCCGCAAATGCGGCTTTTCGCCGGGCAGGCTTAACGTCATTACCGTCCCGTCCTCATTGAACTCGGGAATCATCGCGAACTCGCCCGATTGAGCGAACCACGAGTAGACGGTCGTTTCGCCCAGCCATTGGTCGATCGGCAACTTGCGATCCCTGTGCCAGTAATAGAGATGGATCTGTCCATCTGCGAACCACCAGCGGCCTTCAAAGGCGGGATCGCCGTGGTCATAGACGCCGCTCGCGTAAAACGTTGCCCGTGTGGCGCCGTCTTCTTCGATGCGCAGGTCGTCCATTATCCAGTTCCCGGCTATGAACGCAGGATGGCTGCGATTGTTCCAGCCCCAATACGCTCCTACCGCCAACAACAGCACAACGGCCAAAGCGGAAAACAAGATCCATCGCAAGGCTCGACTGCGATTAACGCCCTGGTTCATAAGATCCTCGTCGGCGCAGCTAAAAAACCGAAATCTCAAGAAACCGCCGATTGGCTTGGCTTGCGGTCGTTATACCGCATGTTCAACGAGCGTATGATCTTCGCCCGCGAGCTCTTCATCGATGATCTGAGAGATCGTAGCCCAATCACCTTTGGCGAGCCCCGCGCCGATCTTGGGATAACCGATGCGTTTACCGCCAAATTGCGATTTTACCGCCGCCATGACCAACCGAATAGCGTCGTAGTCCACCAGCACGCCCGAGCCGCGCCAGTGAAACTGCGTGTAGCCATTGACGATGGTGATGTCGTGACCATTGCGTTTCACGGTAGTCGACGAGATCGTTCCCAGCTTGCTCCGATCACCTTTGGCCGTTTGGCGATCGGCCTCGTAGGCTTCGGGAAAAGTCGCGCGAATGGCTTTGGCGACGCCGGCCCCCATTTCGCACTGGCAATTGCAGCCGTGAATGATGACATCGAACTGGCCATCGAGGGCAAGTTTCAAAAGGTCGCCGCGGACGATTTTCATCGGGAACTCCCAACGATTTTCTAATCTTTGGCTGTTAGGGCCAAAGGCCCGCGATTCCTTAGCCCAGCCCGATGGGCTGGGATCCCGCGGGTCGCAAGCGGTCCCAGCCCGCTGGGCTGGGCTAAGGGATTACGGACCTTTGGCCCTAGCCAGCAAAGACTGTGCATCCTCAACGAGGCGGCGCTGCCGCGTTCGCAGCCCGATCCTGGGCCTCGCGTTCCGCAGCATTGTAATGGCATCGTCGACCGTCGTCACGAAACCATGCGCGAGCAGCCAAACCGCCGCAAACATCGCCGTGCGACCATGTCCGTTGGCACAATGGATCAGCAGCATTTCGCCATCGGCCGGTGGCAACCGCCGAGCCAAGTCGACCAGCTCGGCCGCCGTGCAAGCTCCCGCATCGAGAATCGGATGGCACCGGTAGCCGCGTCGGGCACGAACCGATCTCGGGTCAACGAACTCGCAGGTGAGATCGCACACGGAATTGACACTGTCCGGAATTTCGGGAGCCCGCAGTCTTCGCGAGAGCGCAAGCGCATGATTGACATAGCTGATCGCCGGTTCGCGCGAGAGCGAAATCTGCAGCCGCCAGACGCCATACACCAAGATGAGATAAGGAAGCAGCATGATGGTTGCCAGCACGCTTCTCGAACCATCGGAGCGTTTTCCGAACCAGCTCGCGTCGTTCGTCAGGTAGGCGATCGAGACTACGCCTAAAGACAGAGCCGGCCAAACGAGCAGGAGATGCCATCCACCACGCAAGGCCATGGCGAGCATCGCCATCGCCATCAAGCCAAACGCTCCGCCATAGAGATAGTCGCGATTCAAGTGCCGCCCCCCTCAGAACCGCCGATGCCGCAAACGCAATGGGGACGCCCCATCGCTTGGCCGCTGAAATCATTAGAAACACAGAGACACAGAGGACACAGGGCTCTTGCTGGCGTTTTTCCTCTGCGATCTCTGTGGCTCTGTGTTTCGTCCGCCCGCTGATCGCGTCTTTGCGTCTTCGCGCCTTCGCGTGAGACTAAAAACATTTTGACTCACGCGAAGGGAACCAGAGCCAATTTGACTCACGCGAAGACGCGAAGGCGCGAAGGAAAACCTCGTTGAGCATTTCTTCGCGATCTCTGCCTCTATGTTTCTATTGTATTGATCCGCTCCGGTCCGCTGCGACGCCAAGCGTTTCGCGGAACGATTGCGATCGCGAAGCGATCACGTGCGAAAGCCTCGGGCGCCAGCCCGAGGAAGGCATGCCGCATCAAGCTCTTGTGGTCGCAAAGCGACTACCTTGGGCCGTCAGGTAGCTAACCCTCGGGCTGGCGCCGGCTGGCGCCCGAGGCTAACACAGGCAATCGCTTCGCGATCAAGACTCACACGCTAACCGATCGCAACCTCACTCCCGGCCGACTTGCGCAAGTATGCCTTCGCCGAGTCCGACATGGTCACGAGCGCTGCCCCCATCATGATCGCATCCTTGAGCACCAGTCGGCCGGCTCCGCTGAGGTACGGAAAGCCGTGGGTCGTGTCGCCGAGGGGCGGTACCCAACATTCGGGAGTCGTGATCAGAAACGACAGCGTCACAAACGACATGAGAAAGATCAGAAAACTGCCAACGGCGGCCACTTGGGGAAGCCACGGATGCAGACACAGCATCAGCCCGTAGAGCACGATCACGCTACCTAGACCGTAGGCGAACTCGTAAGTACCGTTGGCTTCGTGCCAAGCGCGGTTCTCCGGAACGAGCGCTCCTTCGGGATTCTTGTGGGCTTTGTAGTCGCCCGGGTCGTTCAAGAAAAAATACATGAACGGGCTGTTGGCCACAAACGGGATGATGCCGTCGGCTTCATACCGAAAAGCCTTCAGGCCACCGATCCACAAGAAAACCACAATCAACCCCAGGCGCGTTACCGCTACGCCTATGCGATCGGCCTTAGCCGCCGCTTGAAATAGACTCCGCATCGCTACCGCACTCCATCAAATCTCGGATGCGATCGACCGGCTCGGCATCCCGTCGATGCCTGCACGCGCCGTCGATCGCTCCCTAGCGATGATCGGACTTGGCCGGCCGATGCGGAATGGACGATTGGCTCGAAGTCATGGACAGATTGCTTCCGCCGCGAATCTCCGTCTCGAACTCGCGAAAGAACGTCGGCGAGACGCCGGTCGCTTTCTTGAAGAGGCGGCTGAAGTACAGTTCATCGCTGAAGCCAAGTTCGCTGGCCACTTCTTTGACCGGCTTGAGCGTATGCAGCAGTTGCCACTTGGCGTGGATCAACAGGCGGTTGCGAATCAGGTCCGTCAGCGTCGTACCGAGCTGCTCGCGGACAATGCGGCCGAGCGT
>JBQCEI010001253.1:0-2023 GCA_051960375.1 Aureliella sp.
AGCAGCCGTTTTTTACCGCGGAGACGCGGAGAGAGCGGAGCAAGTGAGTACGTATCACTCGATCGATGCCAGCAGCTCTTCGATGCGCTTGACCGATACGCTTTGGCGCGTGCCGAGTTGTTGGGCGAAGACCGATACGCGGAGCTCTTCGATCAGTATGCGGACTGCGTGCAAGGTGTCGCGATGCTGTGCGGCTGCCGGTGATGCGAGCAGGCTTTCGTAGCGCGTCCATAAGCGTTCGATCGGTTCGCGCAGCTTGCGGTCTTTGGGCACGCCGCCGCTGCGGAGCTTGTCCCAGCGCAGTTTGGCGGCTTGAAAATAACGTGGATACTCTTTGAGGTCGCTCCACGGAACGCGCGTCAAGAATTGATCGGCCGTCAGGTCGTTCATTTGCGCGGCGATGCTGTCGGCCACTTCGCGCCATGGTCCCGGCGCGGATTCAATCGCCAGCCGCACCGCATGATAATTCTCGGCCAGGCCCGGCAGCCAGGCGGCGACATCTTGAGTCGCCACCGAGATGCGGCGCACGGCGTCGACCATGCGAGTTTCAAAGTCGACCACTTCGCGCAGCGGCGGCTGACCTTCGATAAATGCGATGCGGGCGATCAAGTCGCGGAGCTGGTCGCGCAGCACTGCCGGAGAAACCAGTCGAGCCAGCAACACGCTGATCTTGTCCAGCCGCGGCAAATGCGAAACCTGGCTCGTCAGCTCGCGGCGATATTTCATTGCGTACAGCCGCAGCCAGCCGCGCTGCGAAAGCTGTTCGGCATCGGCTCGGTTATCGACCAGTCGCATTGCCACCGCATCGCCGTCATCGACCAGCGCCGGGAAAGCAGCCACTTTGACGCCGCCGCGCATGATCGTGATCGCATCGGGCAAGCGTTTGATATCGAGGCTCGTTACGCGGCGGCCGTTCCACTCGGCCGGCAATGCAGCCTGCCCGGGCTCGGGCTCGAGCGCCGGCGTCTCGGCGGCCAGTTGTTCCTGCAGCTTGGGCAGATCGCGGCTGGTCTCGATCACCTTGCCTTGATCGTCGACGACCGAGATGCGGAAGCGCAGATGCTCGGGCAACTTCTGCCACTCGAAATCGGTTGGCTTGATCGGTTCGCCGGCATGGCGGCTCATCAGAGCACACACGGCAGTCGAGAACGGCACGTCGTGCGGCTGAGCGACGAGCTCAGTAGCGAGTTGCCGAGCGACATCCGGCGCCGGGACGAAGTTGCGGCGCAAGTGTTTGGGCAGCGAGCGGATCATGTGCAGCAGCTTGTCTTCGAGCAGCCCCGGCACCAACCAGCCGAGGGCCTCCTCGCTCACTTGACGCAGCGCCAGTTGCGGCACGGTGACCGTCACGCCATCGCTTGGATCGCCCGGATGAAAGCGATAGGAAAGGGGCAGCTTCGTCGGACCGACCGGCAACTGATCGGGGAAATATTCGCGCGGCGGCTGCACCACCGGTTGCCCGAGAACATCCTCTGGCTTGAGATACAAAGCTTGCTCAGACGGCGTGCCGGCGTTCTTACTGAGCCATTTGCGGAGCGACGGCAAGTCGACAACTTCTTCCGGCAAGCGCTGCTCATAAAACATCTCGAGCGCATAGGGATCGACCAGCAAATCGCGCCGCCGTGTGCGCTCGGCGAGCTCTTGCAGGTCCTTCAAAACCTTCTGATTGTGCAACAAGAATTTTTCGCGGCACTGCGATTCGCCTTGCACCAGCGCATGCCGGATGAGCATCGTGCGGGCCATGTCGGGATCGATTGGAGCCAGTTGCACCTGCCGGCGATCGACGATCGGCAAGCCGTAGAGCGTGCTGCGGCGATAGACGAGCGCAGCCTGCGCTTTGCGACTCCAGTGCGGATCGTTGTAGCTGTGCTTGAGCAGCGGGGCTGCCAGTTTTTCAATCCACGCGACATCGATCTCCGCGACCGTGCGGCCATAGCGGCGCGTCGTCTCGAGAACTTCTGCGGCCACGATCCACTTGGGCGTGCGCTGAAAGAGCCCGGAGCCGGGCCACAGCGAAAACGTC
>JBQCEI010001254.1:0-2117 GCA_051960375.1 Aureliella sp.
CTTTTGATGCTTGAGCAAGCGTTGTGTCGATGGCCTGTGTGGTCTGTGGCCGATGGGGTGTCAGTTGACCATAGATGGTGGCGGGGGGACAGAGCTCAGCAGCCGTCGCTGTCGCGACTCCGGAAGAGCTGGACGGGTACAGTTGGGCGGCTTGCCGGGTGCTTGACGGCACGGAGTGCCGTCCCACGTTGGCTTAGCGGCCTTTTGCGCGGCCTTGGACAGTTGGGTTGAGGCCTTGGAGGGCTTCTTGCATGCGATGCAGGGTGTCGCGGTTGCGAAGGGTTCCGCGATCGGCATGGCGCTGGACGAAGGCCTCGATCTTGGCCATGGCTTTGCGATCGGATCGCTCGGGTTGCGGACACAAAGCGGCGAGTTCGAGATAAAGGTCGATGCTCTCGGCGGGCATGTCGGCGTCGAAGAGGCGTCTTGCTAGGCGCTCGGCGAACTGCTGCTCGGTAAGGCTCAAGTTCCAACAGCGTTCGCGGAACCAGTACTGATGCGAAAAGTACGGCATCGTGTACGGATCAAAGTTGCGCGGGTAGTCGACTCCGATCTTTGCCCAGCCGTTCCATGGATTGCCGAATCCCATGCCGGGGTCAAAGCTGGTGACCATGCCCGTCAAAGCGACTTCGGCGGGTTGTGGCGGCTGGTGGGAGCCGTGGAAGGAACTCATCGCCTGAGTCGTATGCCAACGCAACACCAGCGGATGCTCAGCTAAGGCCCGATCTGCGACGGGATCGCCCCAGGCCCAAAACCAGTGCATCTTCTCTGGGGCCAGTTCGTGGATCGCCCGGCGATATTCGCTCGAGTTGAAACGCCCGATCGCGATCGCGACTTCAAACTCGGGTCGCTGGCGGTACATCTCTTTCAATAGGCGGGCTAGTGCGTCCACATGCTTGCGCCACACGTCGCCATCGGCTTCGTTTCCTTCACCCGTCGGTTCCAAGTAGATGCCATCGGCTTGCGGCAAGGCCTTCAGGAGATCGAGATAATACTGAATGCCGGTGGTCAGCGTCTGGTGGTCAGCCGCAATCGGCGCCTCTCCGCCTCCTGCTCCGACGCGTGCTACTCGATTCGCCTTTGATCCACTGGCCGACTCTTTGTGATGCCAAGTGAACCAGCCTCCGCCAATGTAAAACTTCATCCCTTCGCGATGGCACAGCTCGATCAAGCTGCGGACGTTGTTCAAGTCGCCGAGTGCGGTGTCTTGGTAAATGCCGCCGTACTGCGGAAGCAGCGGAAAGCCGTTCAGCCAGAACCAAGTTCGATTGAGCGTCAACTCGGAGTTGAACAGTAAAACTCTGCGCCACGAATCGAGCGAGTCGTAAGCCGACCAGCACGGCAGCATGTAACATCCGCGATAAGCGACTGCAGGTTGCATGGTCACGTCCATCGGCCATGGCACGCTGGCGGTGTCGCTGGTGGCTGCGATGCGGTAGAAGACTAGCTCCTGGCAGCCGTGCTTGAGCCCTGCTGGCGTCTTGGCATGCACGATGATGAACCGCTGTCCGTCGGTCTCATGCGTGACGATCCGAAAGCCTTCGTCACCCAGTCCCGCATCGTCGAGCTTGAGCCCCTTGGCGACGAGCTCGCGCAGGACGGCATTGTTCTCCCGGTTACCCACTACCACGTAGATGCCCGGCGACGCAGCATCTCGAGCCGTCGGCAGCTCCCATCCATACGATCGCCGCAAGAAGCCGTTGAGCGTGCGGAGCGCGATCTGGCCGGTCGGCCCCTGCAATTCGGGAGCAACTAGATATGCCTGCGGCTTTCCAGCTCGGCAGATCTCCAGAGGCTCAGCGACTGCGGGAGTGCTGAAGAGGCAAGCTGCGACACACGCTACCGACGACAACCATGCAGCAACCACTTCCCGCCGGCTTAGTCCCATGACGCTCCTCTCGCGATTGATGTTGATTGATTCATGGCAAGTGCCATTGAAGTCAGCGCATTTCTCGGTGTGGGGGGGGGGAAAAAAAAAAAAATTTATTATAAATTTTTTAAAAAAAAAAAAAAAAAAAAAATAAAAAAAAATAAAAAAAAAAAAAACAAAACACACATATTTTTGTTAGTTTAACATATTACGTTGATTTAATGATAAATTTGAACAAAAGATACAT
>JBQCEI010001255.1:0-13354 GCA_051960375.1 Aureliella sp.
AGCCGCATGCCGGCGGCGCGAGCCGCAGGATTTAATGAGCGCAGTGAGATTCAGTCCCGAAGAGACGACAGAGTGACACGTCCAACGCGGCTCGGCTGCCGTCCCTGCCGGGACTTAGAACGATCACGGACAGTCAACTGCCATATCCTTCTACTCCACGGTCATCTACTCCACAGTCAGCTTCCGACGATAGACCGTGTCGCCGTTGGTGATGTACAGGTACGCGTGGTCGGGACCTGCCAGCACGCAGCTGGTCAGCGGCTGAGCTTCCTTGGGCTTCGGGAGCACACCGCAAAGGCGGCCCGTCGGATCAAAGACCTGAATGCCGAGCGCCGAAGTGATGTAGTAGCGACCCGCTTTGTCGACTGCCATGCCGTCGCCGCGCGATGCCGACTGATACGGCGGCGCGTCGTTGAACTTGAACTCTCCCTTGGGATCGATCGGCCGCCGCAGTGTCATCGTCGGCATATTCGCATCGAGCGAGCCATCGGCCGCTACGCGATACATCCAGGCATGCTCGCCACCGTACTCGGAGACCGCCAGCGTTCCTTGATCGTTCGAAAGCGCGATGCCGTTAGGCTTGGCGATGGCGGTGGCGACGGTCGCTGTTTCTCCGTTCTTGATGTTGATGCGAGTCACGCGCTCCTCTTTGGTCTCCGTGATGTAGATGAAACCATCCGAGCTGACCGCCAGATCGTTGGGAGTCACATTGCTCGCAACCACTTTCACCGCTCCCGATTTGGGATCGATCGAGATCACTCGCTTTTGGGCGCCTTGGCAGGCATATAGCAGGCCATCGGGACCGAACTCCATACCGCTGACCGATTCCTTAGCCAGCTGGGTGCGCTGGCCGTCGGCCGCGCTGAGTTTGTAAACCGCCGGAGCTTTCATGTCGGAGAAATAGAAATTGCCCTGGCCGTCGGTGCACGGCGCATCGGCAAAGCCGAGTTTCTCAGCGACGACCTCCCATCCCTGGCCGGGGACGAGCAAGCGAAGCAAAGTCAAATCGCCTTTGAGGTCTCCCTTGGTATCGAGCACCGGTTGATGCTTCTCTTTGCGCCAGAGCCATTTCATCGCTTCCGGGAAGCGCTCGCCGCCGAAATCGCTGTTGTGCCCGTAGCCTTCGGCCCAATCAAAGCGGACGTCGTAGCCCATGTATTGCAGTGCGGAGGCCATGAGCTGGTTGGCCCAGGGCCAGCTGCCGAAATTGTTATCGACGTCGCCGCTGGTATCGCTCATGTAGACGCGCAGCGGCTTGGGTTCGGTCTTGCGGACCCAAGAGGGATAGACGTTGCCGCCGCGCAGGTTCGTAAAGCTGCCGACATGCGAAAACACTTTGTGGAAAGCATCGGTGCGTTCCCAAGCAACGGTGAATGCGCAAATCGCACCGGAGCTCGAGCCGCCGATCGCCCGCATGTCGGGATCTTTGGAGATCGTATACCGCTTTTCCACTTCCGGAATGATCTCTTCGAGCAAGAAGCGCGCGTAGCGATCGCCGAGGCTGTCGTACTCGAAACCGCGATTGGATGCCTGGCCGCGCCGGCCGCGCTCTCTGGACTTGTCGTGCCCGGGATTGATGAACACGGCGATCGTCGGCGGCATATCGCCGCGAGCGATCAAATTGTCGAACACAACCGGCACACGCCAGCGGCCCTTCTCGTTGCTGAACGACTGGCCGTCCTGGAAAACCATCAAGGCAGCGGGCTGCTCCTTCTTGTACTGAGCCGGCACGTAGATGGCCCAGTCGCGAATCGTGTTCTCAAAGATCTCCGATTCCCAGGCGGGCATCTTTTCGACAGTCCCGTGCGGAACATCGTCGCGCGGCACAGCATCGGGATGCGGTTGCCAGTCGGCTTTGGCTTGGCGGTTGGCTTGGTTCTGCTCGGCCGCAGCTTGCTGAGCCTTGATGCGCTCGGCCTTGTCGGCCTCGGACTCTTCGGTCCAGAGCCAGCGGAGCGCGTCGGGCAGCAGCTGGCCACCGTAAGTGCCGCTGTGGCCGCCTTCAGTCATCACGAACTTGTGCTCGTACCCTGCAAAGCGAAGTGCGGCGGCCAGATCTTGATTGGCCAGCGGCCAATTGCCGAAGAGATTGTTCAAGTCATCCTTGCCGTCCTGCAGATAGACCTTGATCGGCTTGGGATGATCTTTGGTCTTGCGCACCAGCCCCGGATAAGCCCAGCCGCCGCGGATGTTGGTGAAGCTGCCGATGTGGCTAAGCACTTTGCCGAACTGGTCAGGCTTTTCCCAGGCAACGGTGAAAGCGCAAATGCCTCCTGAGGAGATGCCACAGACTGCGCGATCTTTGGGATCGCTCGAGACGTTCAGCCCTTTGAGCGCGACGGGCAAGAACTCTTCAACCAGGAAGCGGGCGTAGCGGTCGCCCATCGAATCGTACTCGAACGATCGCGTGCTGCGATCCTTCGCATCGGGCTTGGTCGCTGGCACGGTGCCTGGATTGACGAAGACTGCGATGGTGACCGGCATCGCCGTCTGATGGATCAAGTTGTCGAAGACGACCGGCACGCGAAAAGCGCCGTCGGGTTTCGCATAGCCGCTGCCGTCCATGAAGACCATCAGCGAAGCGGGTTTGTCGCCCGAGTACTGGGCCGGCACATAGACGCTGTAGTCGCGGCGGGTGCCGGGAAAGATCTTGCTCTCGGCGAACACGCCCGAGGTAACTTTCCCTTGCGGAACGCCGGGCTGCACCTGGCGATCGGGATTGTCGGCAGCCGGCGGATCAGCGGCCCGAAGCGGCGCAAAGGCCAGGAGCGCCGCCAGAATGAAATAGAGAGTGTTTTTCATGGTACCTGAGGTGGGAGAGAGCATCTCGAGAGCCGGTCAGCAATGCACCGATTCGAGACGCAGGTAAGAGGGACCGAAGGAACTTTTTCGTCAAAGCGAATCATCCTAGAGTCGGCAAGCCTCCGCAAGTGCGCGTCCCTCCTCCGCGCTCTCCGCGTCCTCCGCGGTAAAAACGTCTTGGTGTCTTTGTGTCTTGGTGGTTCAATCGATCACAGGCACAGGTCACCACCAAGACACAAAGACACTATATTGGATTTGTAGTCGCCAAGACCTTCATGAACCAAGGTACAGAGACACGAAGAAGAGCCATGAAACCCAAGTTTGTCGTCGCGTTGCTGGCAGTGTATTTGGCGGTGTGTTTCGCAGTGAAAGGCTTGGCACGAGCGGCCGATACCAAGCGGCCGAACGTCGTTTTCATCTTGGCCGACGATTTAGGCTGGGCCGACACGACGCTGTATGGACACACTCGCTATTACCAGACGCCGAACCTCGAGCGGCTAGCCAAGCGCGGGATGACGTTCACTCGCGCGTATTCAGCCAGCCCGCTCTGCTCGCCGACGCGATCGGCGGTCATGACCGGGCTCAGCCCAGCGCGGACCGGAATCACGACGCCGAATTGCCACTTGCCGCAAGTCGTCCTCGAAGCGACTCCGGGCAAAGCCGCCCCGGCGAGTAAGAAATCGATCGGGCCCGTTCCGGTGACGCGGCTCAAGCGCGAATATCGTACCTTGGCCGAGTCGCTCAAAGATGCAGGCTATGCGACCGGACATTTCGGCAAGTGGCATCTCGGAGCCGAGCCGTACTCGCCGCTCCAGCAAGGCTTCGATGTGGATGTGCCGCACCATTCCGGACCGGGACCTGCCGGCAGTTATGTGGCTCCTTGGAAGTTCAAGAGTTTTGCGAACGATCCCGCCGTACCCGACGAGCACATCGAAGATCGCGTGGCCGCGGAAGCGGTGGCATTTATGGAAGAGCATCAATCGGAGCCGTTCTTTTTGAACTACTGGATGTTAAGCGTTCATGCTCCCTTTGATGCCAAGCAGGCGCTCATCGAAAAGCATCGCCACCGCGCCGACCCGAACGACCCGCAGCACAGCCCTACTTACGCAGCGATGGTTGAGAGCATGGATGATGCGGTCGGAACGCTGCTCGATGCGCTCGAACGTTTGAAGTTGATCGACAACACCATCATCATCTTTACCTCGGATAACGGCGGCAACATGTATAGCGAGGTCGATGACACGGTGCCGACCAGCAACGCGCCTCTCCGCGGCGGCAAGGCCACGATGTTCGAAGGCGGGACGCACGTACCCTGCGTCATCGCCTGGCCAGGCCTCGCCGCAGCCGGCACTCGCAGTGACACTCTCATTCAGAGCGAAGATTACTATCCGACGCTGCTCGAAGGCTTGGGACTACAGGCTGCACCGGAGCAGATCTTCGACGGCACCAGCATCCTGCCCGCGCTTCGAGGCGAAGCGCTCGAGCGCCATGTGATCTTTCAATACTTTCCGCACGATCCGCCCGTTCCCGACTGGATCCCGCCGTCGGTCTCGGTGCATCGCGGCGACTGGAAACTGATCCGCATTTTCCACGGCGGAGAAAACGGCGCGCACCGCTATCTGCTATTCAATTTGCGAAACGATCTCGGCGAGAAAAACAACCTGGCCTCGGCCCAGCCGGAGCGCGTTGCCGAACTCGACGCCTTGATCAGCGATTTTCTCGCGCGCACCGGAGCGGTCGTGCCGGTGCCCAATCCTGCGTTTGATTCCACGCAGTATCATCCCGAACTCGAAGGCGTTCGCCCGGCCACTGCCAATCGCAAGCCGGCTCGCAATGCGTCAAAGGGATCGAAGCAGGATGACAGCGATCCCGCGCTGCACGGCTGGAAGGCTCGCAGTTGCACAGCCAAAGTCGCCGACGGCATCGCGATCATCAGCAAGACCACGAGCGCCAGCTTCCTCGGCTTCGCAGCAGGTCAGCACCGCGGCGCCAGTCAGGTGAAGCTGCGCGTCCGATCAAGCGCAGGCGCTGCGCACATCGACTGGCTGCCCGGCGGCGCGCAAAGCGAGGCGCATTCCGTCGAAGTGCGATTTCCCGGAGGTGATGACTGGCAAGAGATCACAGCCGACCTTCCCGCCGAGGGCCCGCTCGGCATCGTCCGCATTTACCTGCCAGCCCAAAAGCAGCCGATCCAAATCGACTGGATCGAAATCCGCTCCGCCGACGGCAAAAAAACCCGCACCGATTTTTGAACGCCCTCCTCGTTCCCAGGCTCCGCCTGGGAACGCACTGTCTTCGAGGCTCCGCCTCGCCGGGCAGCCACCAACGCATGACGTCAGCGCGGGTTCGAAGGAGGCAGAGCCTCCAAGACATCGCGTTCCCAGGCAGAGCCTGGGAACGAGTAGGGTTAATGGCGCGGGCAGGAATCAACGACCTTCCACTTGACCTCGCACTTCTCGACTTCGGTTTCTTCCTTCTTCAGCACGTTCACCACGCGAATGCGTCCGCAGGAAAGAGGCCAGCACTTCATCCACGGGAAACGGACCGGTGGAATGCAAACTTCTTTGCACTCGACTTCCCAGCAACTCTCTTTCTCTTTCTTGGTCACTTTCTCGGGACAGCAGACCTTGGTGCACTCGGGGCATTGGCACTTGCGATCGGTCAAGTGCTCGGCCGCTGCCTGCTGGCCTCCGATGCACGGAGCGATCGCAGCGGCCAGCGCGAGGGTGATTCGAGAGATTTTCATGGCGATCCTTCGCTCCCGTGAGGCAATGCGTTAGAAGTCGACCTGCAAGCGAGTGCCTAGTCCCGTGAAGTTGCCGCTGGTGAAACCGGCCACCGGCGCGCGATCCTCGATGTTGCCGCTGACTGCGTTGAACATGAGCTTGGAGTGCGATGTCCAGTGCCAGTTGAATCCGTAGGTCAGGTTGTGTTCTACGCCGCCGCGAATATCGCGATCGGTAAGATCCAGGTACGAATAGCGAAAGACGACTTCCCAAGCGCCCCAGCCGTAGCCTCGGCCCCCTTTGCAGCGATCGACGAGAAAGAAATTCTCGAACGGGTGCACGCGTTCGAGCGTGCCCACCGTGCGGTTGATCGGATGATGCTCGCCGGTCAAGAAGTAGGAGAGCCCGACATACGCTCCGTGAAAGTTCACATCCGGTCCAGTGCCTACGGTCGCATTGTCACGCTGCAGCCAATTGGTTTCGTACTCGCTCGTGATCAGAAGCGAGCCGATATTCAGACGCGACTCCAAGCCGACAATCTCATACCAGTCCGCTCCTCGGATCGCCCCGGTATCGATCCAGCGGTTGGTGGAACGCAATTCCGGACGCGAGCGAAAGCGAGCGGTATTGGTATTGGAGTCGAGCGGGCTGACGTCGCCGTCGGGATTGGCCACCATCCCAGCGACGCCCCAGTGGAAATAGCCGCGTCCGCCCGAAGTCTCGTCGTACCACGGAGTGCCTGCCAGCCGCGCGTTGCCGCTCAGCTGCAATGAGTCGCCGACATAAGCGCCCGTGTTCGCGATGTTCTCGAGGTTGAACACGCCATACTGCCAGTTGTACGCCAGGTCGTCGGTGTAACCCGAGACCAACATACCCAAGCGGCGATAGTCCTCGGCGAATGTGTCGATGACCAGCGGACGCTCCATGAAGACGGTGAATCGCGAACTGTCCAGCGAATCGAGCCCCAAGGGACGCTTCTGATTGCCGATCGTCAACGTTTGGTTGTAGGGCAGTTCCTCGAAGCCGATGTACACGTCCTTGATTGCCGGAGTGGCTGGATCGGCGAAGTCGACTTGCATGCGATAGAGCATCGTTTCAAAGATGTCGCCCTGAGTTTCCAAGCGGATGCGCCGGAACGCCAAGCGATCTTCGGGATCGACCCCCGTAGCCGGATTCTCAAAGCGGTTGATGCCGGGAGTGGTATCAGGAAACGCCCAATCATCGACCTGAACGCGGCCGCCGATTTTGAAAGCCGGCTTCTTGGCAGCTTCCTCCGATTTCTTCGTCTCTTGTTCCGACTGCTTTTTCAGCGCCTTCTCGAGATCGGCAACGCGCTTGGCGAGATCCGATTCTTCGGGCTCCTCTTTCGGGTTGCGATAAGGACTCGAGTCCGCTTCATCGCCGTCGCCGGTCGGCGAGTCCTCGGGCATTCCCTGGTCGCCATCGGCTTGCGGAGCGGCGGCGGGCGCTCCTGGCGATTCGGCTTGATCGACCGCGGGCGTAGCAGCGGCAGTAGAAGCAGCCGGCGCGGGAAGCTCTTGAGGCACTTGCGGCAATCCCACCGGGAAACCGGCTGGCGGAACTTGCCCATCGCGCATGGTCCACTGGACTGCTGGCGGCGGCTGCGCGGGCGCTGCGCCTGAGCCTGACAGACCGACTTGCTGGGCAAAAGCGACTTCGCACCCAAGCGCGAGCATGATGCCGACCGACAGGGCGGCGATGGACTGCTTTGGGCTCATCAACTGCGAAACTCCGCTAGCATTCATCTCGTGGAAACGCGTCGGCTTTAACGATTGCTTCGGGCTTAACGTGCATATCGGACAGGCGATTGCACTTGAATGACAAGAAATGCCGGCTACAGAAAATATCCGGGCAGAACACAGGCAAGCTAGTGAAGCGTGGCAAACATGAAAATCTTTTTTCACCGCGGAGGCGCGGAGTGCGCGGAGGTGGATTCTGGGCAGCGGCGATGGCGGCGGGTTTGCAGACGTTTTTGGAGGCGCGGCCAAGTGAGCGTGTTGAGTACGTCAGCGGCGGCGAGGCCGGCGCGGCGAGCCTGGTTGATCGAGCCTTGCAAGAAGCACAGCTCGTCGACCGAGTGCGCGTCGCTTCCGAGCATGATGCCGACGCCGAGCTGATGGGCTTGCAGCGCGGCAGTGTCGCTCAAGTCGAGCCGCGCGGGCTGGCCGTTGATCTCCATCAGGCAACCGTACTTGGCCGCTTCGCGAAGCACGCGATCGAAGTCGAACTCGTAACCCGGCCGCTCGCCGATGAGCCGGCCAGTGGGATGCGCGATGGCGCAAACGGACGGATGCCGGATCGCACCGAGCAACCGCTGCGTGATCTTTTCCGGCGATTGCTTTTGACCGTAGTGGATCGAAGCGACGACCCAATCGGCTTCGGCAAGCACATCGTCGGGCAGATCGAGCTGGCCGCTTTCGAGGATATCCAGCTCGATTCCTTTGAGAATATGAATGCCGCTAAAGCTCGATCTCAGTTTATCGATCTCGCGCCACTGCTGACGCAGCCTGCGCGCGTCGAGTCCGCGAGCCATGGTGACGCGTTTGGAATGATCGGTGATGGCCAGATACGAGTAACCGCGGCGGCGTGCTCCTTCGACCATTTCAGCGAGGGTATTGCGGCCGTCGGTCGCCGACGTATGCGAATGGAAATCGCCGCGCACCTGCCGCAGCTCGACCAGTTCCGGCAAGCAGCCGCACTCGGCCAGTTCGATCTCGCCGCGATTCTCGCGCAGCTCGGGCGGAATCCACGGCAGGCCCACCGCTCCGTAAACGTCTTCCTCGGTTTTGCCGGCCACGCGGCGGCTGCCGTGGAAGACGCCGTATTCACTGATCTTCAATCCTCTCAGCTGAGCGCGGCGGCGCAGAGCGATGTTGTGCGCCTTGGAGCCGGTGAAGTATTGCAGGGCCGCGCCGTAGAATGCCTCGGGCACGATTCGCAAATCGACTTGCAACCCGACGCTCAATCGCACCGACATTTTCGTCGGTCCGCGCGCCAGGATCTCGGCGACACCGGAATAACTCGCCAGCATGTTCATCACCGCAGGCGCCGAGGTGCAAGCGACCAAAATGTCTAAGTCGCCCACCGTCTCCTGACAGCGGCGGTAGCTGCCTGCCACAGCGATCTGTCGGATGCGCGGCGCCGATCGCAGATGCTTCACCAGCGCCTCGGCATACACGGCGGCTTCGTACAAGTGCATGCGGCGAGCGATCTGCCCGAGCCCTTCGAGGCTATGCAAGATGTTCTGTTCGCTCTTCTCACCAAAGCCTTTGATCTTGCAGATGCGATGGCAGCGGCAAGCGTCCTGGAGCTCGGCGAGCGACTGAATGTGGAGCGTATCGAACAGCAAGCGAGCTCGCTTTGGACCGACGCTCGGCACGGCCAGCAAGTCGCGCAGCCCCGATGGAATCCGGCCGCCTAGTTCTCTGCGCAGCGGAAGATCGCCGGTCTCGAGTATCGTGTGGATCTTGGCCGCCAAGTCATCGCCGATGCCCGGCAGATCCGACAGCTTGCGGCCGCGGACCGATTCGTACTGCTCGACCGGCTCGGACAGATCGCGAATCGTGCGGGCCGCGTTGCGGTAAGCTCGCACGCGGAAGGGATTCGCATCCTGGATCTCCAGCAGCTCGGCCACTTCATCGAAGATCTGCGCGACTTCGGGGTTTTCCATCGGCATGCGTTCCAATTTTTACCGCGGAGGCGCGGAGAGCGCGGCGGAGGGGACCGCGCGGGCTCTATGCCGTCGCCAGGCTTTGCGGCGATTCCTCTTGGATGACGCTGCCGATTTCGCGGAACTCCTCGGCCAGCAGCGACAGGATGTCATCAAGGCTGATCAGGCCGACGAGCGCTCCGTCGTTATCGACGACCGTGATCCGGCGGCAGGCGTTGATGCGCATCGCCGTGAGAGCCGCTTCGACCGGCGCATCCTCGCTGACTGAGCGCGGCGCGCGCGTCATCACTTGTGAGATCGTCGTCGTGGCTGCATCGCGTCCCGGGGCGACGACTCGCGTAGCTAAGTCGCGATCGGTCAAGATGCCCACCGGCCGGCGGAATTCGTCGACGACGACCAGCGTGCCGACTTTGCGATCATTCATTCGCCGCGCGGCCACTTGCGCGGTTTCATCGGCCGTCGCAGTGTCGACGACTCGGCAACATACTCGTCCGACAGTCATGATTCGCTCCTTCCAAAACGGTTGCGATTTCGTTTCCCCCATGGGATGAAGCAGAGGTCATGCCAGTCGGATCGCGATGATCATTTTTAACGCAGAGACGCTGAGGAAGAGCAGAGAACGCAGAGGAAAAGCAATCAATAAAAGCCATTAATGGATGTGCAGCAGATGCACACTCAGCCCCGGCCAGTGCGCGGTACAGCCCACTTCTTCCCTGCGCCCTCTGCGTCTTTTCTCTCTGCGCCTCTGCGTTAAAACACGAGCCTGAGCCGGCCATCAACGCGCTCGACCGGCGCACCGATACTATTGAAGGTATCCTCGAGCCACTTCACATCGTCTGCGCCCGGACGCGTCAAGCGAAACCGAAGCGACTGCATCGGCGTCAGCTCGAGCTTGACGAGCCTCCCGCTGGCCAAGTCGGCGGTTGCAAAATACATCGCAGCTAAGTCGCCGCGGAACTGCTCGTGACCGGAGATGCCTTCGTAGTCATTCAAAAAATCGCCGCAGCCATAGAGAATCAAGTGACCGTTGTGGACTTCGATCGGGCGGACGTGATGCGAGGAATGGCCGTGCACCAGATCGACACCGCCGCGATCGATGACCGCATGAGCGAATTGCTGCTGGGCTCGCGGCACGCTGAAGCCCCAGTTGCCACCCCAGTGAATCGACAGAATCGCCAAGTCCCCCGGCTGCTTGACGCTCCGCACCAAGGCCGCGATTCGATCGATGTCCTCGGCGGAATATTCGTCGACCAGGTGAACCCCCGAAGCGGTCGACGTCGCGGCCCACGACATCGGAATGCCTGCCGATGCCGAGCCACAAGCGAACACGAGCACGCGTCCTTTTCCGGCCGTCTGTAGAATCGCGGGCCGCGTCGCCTCCTTGAGATTGCGTCCCGCCCCGGCAACGGCCAAGCGCTCCTTCGCGAGCACGTCGAGCGTCTCGCAGAGGCCGGCCCGACCCCAGTCGAGCACGTGATTGTTCGCAAGCGAGCAACAATCGACGCCCGCAGCTCGCAAGCAACCGACATTGGCCGGGTGCATGCGGTAGTGAACTTCCTTCATCGCTTCGAAGTCGTCGCTGGTCGTCACGGCGGTTTCGAGATTGATGATCCGCAAGTCCGGACCTACTCGCTTTAGTTCCGCCAACGCTTCCCCCCAGATGTAGTCGTCGCCCGCGCGCCGTGGAATGCGGCCATGCAACCGTTCGGCCAGCCGCACGTACTCCTGAGCATTTTCAACGTGCGGTTCGTGCAGCGTCGCATCGCCCGGATGCTGCAAGATCTGGTCGATGCCTCGGCCGGTCATCACGTCGCCGCACAGAAACAAAGTCGCGGTTTTGCTGGGTGGTCGACTCACGGTCGTGCGCTCCTGGCCAATCAGCCGCCGGGCGGTAGCCCGCGGTTTGCCGCCCGAAACCAGCACAACCGATGCCAGGGGTTCCTTTTTTACGCAGAGGCGCAGAGAGGGGAGCGGAGGACGCAGAGGATTTTGTACGGTACGGGTGATGCACGCGGTGTATTTTTAATCAGATGCGATTTTCCCATCCTCGATGAAGCGGAGCACTCGAACGATGCCACTACTCAATGCGGTCTTGGGAGGTCTTCTGCTGCTCTTTGGGCGTTCTCTTTATTGGGTTTTTGTAGCCATCGGCGGATTCTTGATCGGCGGTCAATTTGCCGAAGTGGCTCTCGCCGACCAGGCGCAGTGGGTGCAGTTGTTGGCCGCGCTTGCAGGCGGCATCGTCGGCGCTCTCTTGGCGATGCTCGCCCAGCGGGTCGCCTTCGGTATTGGCGGCTTTTTCGCCGGCGGCTACCTGGCGACGCTCCTGGCCCGCTCGCTGCATGCCGACGGCAACGAGATGGTGTGGGTGCTCCTGGGCGGATTCATCGGGGCGGTGATCGCGGTGCTGGTCATGGACTGGGCGATCATCGTTTTGTCGAGCATGGTCGGCGCCGGCGCGATCGTCGCGGCCTTGGCACTCGAGCCTTCGGTCGCGGCGCTGATCTATGTGCTCTTGTTAGTCGTCGGCATCGTCGTCCAAGCCAGCCGCCTGCCGCGGGCTCAATCGGCACCGGGCTAGTCTGTAACCCGACGCGTAAGTTTTGAAGCCAGCGCACTTCTCGGTGTGGCACTGGCTATGCCAGTGTCTTCTGCTTCGAAGTTTGAAGCGCCACAGGGCTTGGTAAGCGTTCCAATGCCGATCCAACCTCCACGAAAAGCTTTTGCAACACAGTTCGCCATCGGAGAGCGGCCAGGCTCATGAACGCCATAAACTTCGTAAAAAGAGCCACTGGCATAGCCAGTGCCACACGCAAAAGCTCAAACGCTCTTTTGTAACCCGACGCGTAAGCGAGGGACGAACCTGGTGCGCTCTTTTGTAACCCGACGCGTAAGCGAGGGACGCACCTGCCGCGCTCTTTTGTAACCCGACGCGTAAGCGAGGGACGCACCTGCCGCAGAGCCTGACAAACGATCGGCGCTCCTGCCCCGCCCCCCTCTCCCCGAAGCGGGGCGAGGGGGAGACATGTAGGTCTTCTCTCCCCTCGCCCCGATTCGCGCGCGCACTGTGCGGTGTCGAAGCGCGAGTTGAGTGCTCTGAGATGCGCCTCGGTACAGCCACTTCATGCGCCGTCCGTAGCGATTCGCAGCGTTTTTCCTGGAAAAAGGGGCTCTTGCCGCTGTGGCATTTGAACTGCTTTCTCCGCCGCTTTCAGCCTTGACCGTTTGGCAACTGAATCTGCGGCGGAGCACCGAATCGTGAAGCGCAATGGACAGCTCGGGGGCTCCTCCGGGCGAAACCTACAACCACTCAATCGCCGACGGCGACCATGCAGTTTTGAAAGCCTCGAAAGCCGTCGCTTGCTCGCCGCGGGCGATCCCGACTTGACCTTTTCCAGCGATGCTCTGGCGGCAACCGGCTTTCGGGCGACGATGCTCCGCAGTTTCGCAGCCGATGCGACGCTCGACAGCGCGGGCCGAGTCGTGCTGGCAGGCCGTGCGTTTGACGGCTACTCGCGCTACAGCCCCGACTTCGCGGTCGCGCGACAGCTCGCCAACGGCTCGCCCGATCTGAGCTTCGGCAACGAAGGCCAGACAGTCACCGATTTCGGCGGCTCGTACAACAGCCGCGAGCAAGCCAATGCCGTGGTGATCGACTCGGCCGGCAGGCTCATCGCCGCGGGCCGCGCCAACTTGAGCACGGGGTCGGACTTTGCACTGGTCCGCTACTTGAGCAGCGGCGCGATCGACACTTCATTCGGCACTGGCGGGATCGTCACCACCGATCTCGGCGCAGTCAATGACGAGATCTTCGATGTTCAGCTAGACAATCTCGGGCGCATCGTCGTCGCCGGCGGCACGCAGGGCAAGTTTGCCTTGGCCCGCTATCTGGCAACCGGTGCGCTCGACACGACGTTTGGCACCGGCGGCATCGTCGTCACCGACTTGCAAGGGAGCGACGGAGCCAACGCTTTGCTGCTTCTGCCCGATGGCCGGCTGGTCGCAGCCGGATCCGACGGCACCGACTTCGCCCTCGCGCGGTATACGGCCAGCGGCGGGCTCGATACGACGTTCGGCACCGGCGGCAAAGTCATCTACGATACCGGCCCGCTCCCGACCAATCCGAAATACGACC
>JBQCEI010001256.1:0-4431 GCA_051960375.1 Aureliella sp.
AGTTACGAAGCGGGCGAACTGGAACGCCTCGATGTCTGCGGTGTGGAACTGGTCGAATTCGGCATGACGGTCAGTCCGCAGGAAGCGCCCGAAAAGACCGAGGACGTCACGATCGGTTTTGAAAAGGGCATTCCCGTTTCGGTGAACGGCAAGAAGTGCTCGGCGCTCGAAATCGTCGAGTCGCTCAACCAGATCGGCGGCCGCAACGGCGTGGGCCGCATCGACATGGTCGAAAACCGCTTCGTCGGCATGAAGAGCCGCGGCGTGTACGAAGCGCCCGGCATGACGCTGCTGTACGAAGCAGCCGCTCAGATCGAACAGCTGACGCTCGACCGCGATCTGGTTCACCTCCGCAATACCCTTAGCCCCGTCGTCGCCGAACTGGTTTACTACGGCTTCTGGTACTCGGCCAAGTTCGATGCGCTGATGGCCTTCATCCGCAACTCGCATCAAGTCGTCACCGGCGAAGTGACGCTCCGGCTCTACAAGGGCAACGTCATGGTCGTGAAGCGCTCGAGCCCCAACAGCCTCTACGACGAAGGCATCGCCACGATGGAAGCCGGCGGCAGCTACAACCAAACCGACGCCGAAGGCTTTATTCGCATCCAAGGCTTGCCCTACCGCGTGCAAGGTCGGACGCGCAAGTTCGGGCAGTAGTTTTTTCACCGCGGAGACGCAGAGAGCGCGGAGGGGGAACCTTCCGCGCTCTCGTCACATCCTGGGACCCCTTTGTGCCACCTATGCGTGGCACTTTCTGTTTTTGGCTTTGAAAGCAACTGCTGCGCATTGTCCCCAGCGCGCGCACTCTGCGCGATGGTCGACAAGTAGTTGTCCACCTATACTGCCTCATGTGGCCATCTGTCCATGGCGGCACGGTCTTTGCCACTCCATACGGTTTGCGCCTGAGTGTTTAGCAACGTGTGTACGCGGTGGACTCATCTAAGAACGTGAGGTGGCTATGCTTCGAAAACTAACTATCGGACTACTATCAACGCTGATCGCACAGCAAGTGGCAACCGCTCAGCAAAATTCAAGCGACACGCTCAATACAGCAGCTCAAGCGGCGGCCGCATTTGATAATCCCGACCCGCCCGCAATCAATCAACCGTTGCCCGCGCCGGTCGCCGATGTGCAAACCGGCATCGCGGTGGACGCAGCCGCGGCGGAAGTGCCCGGCGGCGGCGAGATCTTGCTCAGCGGCCCGCTGCATGAAGCGTATGCCGAACAATTCACCATCAAACCGATTGCAGGTTTGATCGTCAGCAAACGGCCCCCCGATCCGATCGATGAGATTCCTCCCGAGTATCGCCCCGAGGGAAGCGATGTCGTGTGGATCCCAGGCTACTGGGGCTGGGATGCCGAGCGCGATGATTTTGTATGGGTCACTGGCATTTGGCGTCTAGCCCCTCCGAACCATGTCTGGATTCCAGGCTATTGGGCCGAGGTCGCTGACGGCTATCAGTGGATCTCGGGCTTCTGGTCGCCCAGCGACGTGCAAGAAGTCGTCTATCTGCCGGCACCGCCTGAACCGGTCGATGCGACTCCCGGCACCGATGCTCCGGGCGACAATTACTTTTGGGTTCCGGGACAATGGGTTTGGGTCGATACCGATTACGAGTGGCGCGCCGGTTACTGGGCGGTCGCCTATCCCGACTGGGTCTGGGTACCCGAGCGCTATGTGTACACGCCGAGCGGATACATCTATCGCACCGGTTACTGGGATTACATGCTGACCGATCGCGGTACGATCTTCGCGCCGGTCTACTGGTCCAACCCCGTAGCGACCTATCAGTTGCGTCCGACGTACGTGATCAACGCGGGTACGAGCTTGCTTGCCAATCTGTTCGTCTATCCGCAGTATCACCATTACTACTTTGGCAACTACTACTCCTCGCGCTACTTGGGCCAAACGATCTATCCGTGGGTCACGGTCACGCAGCAAGCGCAGCTATATGATCCGCTGTATGCCTACTATCGCACTCAGCATCGCGACGTAGCGTTCCTGCAGCGCATCTCGCGGATGCATACTTACTATGCATCGAATCCGAACTTGCAACCGCCTCGAACCTTGGCGATGCAAATGCGCAGCGCAAGCGTCGCTCAGCAAACAAACGCTATCGCTTTCCAGGCAGTGCCCTTGCAGCAACTGGTGAGCAGCAATGAGGCTCCGCTGCAGTACGTGCGTCTGCAAGCACAAGATCGGCAACGTCTGCAAGCGGCTCTGCAGCCGGCTCGCGAGCTGCGCAAAGAGCGCGCTCAAAACGAGGAGAAGGCTGCCGCCGCCGTAGCGCAGAGCGACAAGGATGGCGCGGCCGCAGTTCGTCAGGGACAAGCCGGGCAGCGCGATCAAGCTCGCGCCGCCGGTGGAGGCAATCGCTGGCGGTTGCCGACCAGCCAAAACGATACGACGCTCGGCGCTGCCGCTCTGGTAGCCGGTGATCGGAGCAGCCAAGGGGTCCGCGGCGCCGATGGCGATAAGGCTCAGGCCCAATCGCGCGATGCTGCTCAGTCGGGCAAGGAAGGCGCTCGCACCGCCGATCGCCGCAATGCCGATCGCGCTGGGGCTGATCGTCCCAATGCTGATCGCGCTGCCGCAGCCGGCGATACCGCCGGCCAGGATCGCGGTCAGCCGCGCGCCGGGCGAGAGCGCGCCGAGATGGATCGCGAAAGCCAAGAGCGCGCCGTTCGCGAGCGAGCGCAGGCGGGAACGGACCGCGAACGAGCTGTCCGAGAAGGGGCTGCCCGAGAAGGGGCCGGCCGACAAGCCGCTGGCAGCGACCGCGCTGACGCCAACGGCCGGACGGCCAATCGCCCCGATCTCGATGCCCGTCAGAGCGAGCAACCCGGCACAGCCGCCGAGCGAGCACAAGCTGAGCGAGCCCAGACCGATCGCTCGATGCTCGATCGTCCTGGCCTAGATCGACAAGGTCTAGATCGACAAGGCCTCGATCGCTCAAAGGTTGATCGCCCCGGTTTGGATCGCAGCGATAGCGATCAGCGCGGTGTGGGCTCGCCGGGAACCGATCTGCCACGCACGAGCGTTCCCGGCGCAGCGGCGCCCGGAACGAATTTGCCTGGAGCGGATTTGCCTGGTACCGAAGTGCGCAGAAACGATTTGCCCAAAAACGATTTGCCCGGCGCAAGCCGCCGCAGCTCCAATCGGCTCGACCTGGATGCCAATCGCCCCGGCAGCAACCGCCCAGGGAGCAGTCGCTTTAACCAGCCCGGAAGCCAGCTCGGTCAGCCCGGCGGCAATCCGCTTGGAACCGACTCGAGCCGCCCCGATGCGCCAAGCGTCGACCGCCCCAACGCGCGCCGCACTCTCGGTGGCAGCACGCAGGGGAGCGCTCCGAGTAGCACGCCGCTGGGCGGCGGCGATCGCGGTAGCCTGCCCGGCCTCGGCGCCGATCGTCCCTCGACCAGCGGCAGCGGGTTAGGAGCCGGCCAAGGTTCGATTCAAGACGACATGCGAGCACTTCGCGACCTGCAGCGCCGCGATGCCGAACGCCGTCGCAGTTCGCCGCCTGATGTCCGCTCGCTGCCGCAGCGTCCTCAGCCGCCCGCCGGCTCGGATCGCCCTGATAGCGGCCGCGGCCGCAATTCGGGCATCGTTCCCGGCGTAGGTGTACCCGCCGCGGGATCGGCAGCCACACCGCCGAGTGCATCTGCCAAGAGTCCGGCCGCCGGACGCCCCGGCCCAGACGCTAAGCCTGGCCGCGGTAACGGCAAGGACAAGGATAAGGACAAGAAGTAGTAACCGCGCGAGGCTGCGATCAAGCGTAGCCGTAGCGCTGTGCGTACTGTCCCCAATTAGCGAGCACCGCAGCTTCCATATCTGGATTGATGCGGTGCTCGTTTACTTTATATTCGCTGTCGGCGGCGAAGCGGGCCGCGATCTTCGGCCCGACTTGGCTGTAGTCGCCCAAGTTCAACTGCGAATAAACGCGCTCGACCGCTGCGACCGGCTCGGCGACCAGGTCTTCATACTTCACGTCGATGATCCGGCCTTCGGGGATCTGCTGGCGATCTTCCTCGAACGCGCGATACATGCGGTTGAGGCATTCCCAGATATAGCTCTTCAGCCGCTCGTCGTTGCTTTCGTACTGCATGCCCTGCACATCGTCGAGCGACTTCCACAGCTTCAATGTCGACATGAAGAGCTTGCGTGGATCGCGGACCATGTGCACGAACTTGGCACCCGGATAGAGCGACAGGAGCTCGCGAACGCGGCCGGTGTGCGGCGGACTCTTGAGCACCAATTGCCGGCCGCCATGATGTAGCGTCTGCGCTTTGACGAACCAAGTCAACTTCCGCCGCCAATCTTCCAACTCGGCCGGCGAGATATCGCGCATGTCGACAAAGTTCATCCACGGCGCGTCGGCTTTCGGAAAGGCGATGCGCAGGTACGGCGTCGGAGCACCGAGGTTCATC
>JBQCEI010001257.1:0-3556 GCA_051960375.1 Aureliella sp.
CAGGACATCCACAAGATCGTCGACGTCTTCACGCGACAGACTGTCGTGCCGGGCTACTCGCGCATGGTCCCGCTGGCCGACATCGAGAAGAACGACTTCAACCTCAACCTGCCGCGCTACATCGACAACCAGCAAACCGAAGACCTGCAGGACATCGAAGGTCACCTGCGCGGCGGCATCCCCGCCCGCGACATCGACGCCCTGGAAAATTATTGGAGCGTTTGCCCAGGTTTGAAGAAGGCACTCTTCAAGCGCAACCGCCCCGGCTACTACGATCTGCGCGTCGACAAGTCCGAGATCAAATCGACGATCTACGAGCATCCCGAGTTTGCCGAGTTCATCGCCGGGATGAACGCGCACTTCCAGGCATGGCGCAAGAAAGCGGCCAAGAAGCTGAAAGAGCTCGCCGTCGGTTGCTATCCCAAGGAAGTCATCGCGGAGCTGTCCGAGAGCTTGCTGGCTCACTACCAAGACCAGCCACTGATCGACCCCTACGACATCTACCAGCACCTGCTCGACTACTGGGCCGAGACGATGCAGGACGACTGCTACCTGATCGCCTCGGACGGCTGGAAGGCCGAGCCCGAGCGCATCGTTGAGCAGGACAAGAAGGGCAAGACGAAGGACAAGGGCTGGCGGTGCGACTTGGTTCCCAAGCCTCTGGTCGTCGCCAAGTATTTTTCCAAGGAGCAAGCGGCGCTCGACGCGCTCGCCGCCGAACTCGAGAACGTCGCCAGCCAGCTTGCTGAGATAGAGGAAGAGCATGGCGGCGACGAAGGCCTGCTGGCTGAGCTGGAAAAGGTCAACAAGGCCAACGTGGCTGCTCGGCTCAAGGAGATCAAATCTGACCCCGAAGCGAAAGCCGAAGCAGATGTCCTTAACCAGTGGCTCAAGCTGAACGGGAGAGAAGCGGATGTGAAGAAGCTGCAGAAGGATGTGGAGGCGGCGCTTGATACCAAGGCGAATGGTCAGTATGCCAAGCTCACTGAAGCGGAGGTTAAGTCACTCGTCGTCGACAGCAAGTGGCTCGCGACGCTCGATGCATCTATCCACGGCGAAATGGATCGAATCAGTCAGCAGTTGACCAGTCGCGTCAAGGAGCTGGCAGAACGCTATGACAGTCCGCTATCAGAAATCTCAGAACTGGTAAGTGAGTTAGAAGCTAAGGTGAGCGCGCACTTGGGCAGGATGGGATTCACATGGATGTAAAGAAGAGCGGCAAGCATACGGAAGTTGGTGTAATGCCCACGGATTGGGAAATACGTCGCTGCTCCGACGTCTGTGAGCGAATAATGGTTGGAATAGTCATTCGTCCGTCTCAGTACTACCAGTCATACGGCGTTCCTGCGTTCCGGTCCGCAAATGTTCGCGAAAACGGAATCACTGACTCGGACCTCGTGTTCATCAGCGAAGCATCAAATGCCTTACTGGCGAAAAGCCAAACACGTACTGGCGACATATTGACTGTTCGGACGGGTTATCCAGGAACAAGTGCAGTAGTGCGTCCTGCTCACGCGGGGTGCAACTGTGTTGATATTCTCATCACCAGACCTTCTAGGAAGGTCAATTCAGATTTTCTGTCCATCTGGATCAACTCGTCATTCGGTAAGGAGCAGGTACTACGAAATCAAGGTGGTCTCGCGCAAAAGCACTTCAATGTAGGGGACATGAAGAACCTCGTCATTGCTTTACCGTCTCTCGTAGAGCAGGAAGCGATTGCGGGAGCGTTGTTAGATGTCGATACTTGGATCGAATCGCTGGAGCAACTGATCGCCAAGAAGCGGCAGATCAAACAAGGGACGATGCAGGAATTGCTCACCGGCAAACGACGTCTCGCGGGGTTCTCAGGAAGTTGGCAGCTGAGGAAGCTCGGGGAAATGGCTCACATTAAAACAGGAAGCCGTAATAACGAAGACAAGGTGGAAAGTGGAAAGTATCCGTTCTTCGTACGTTCGGATTTGGTCGAAAGGATAAACACCTATTCCCATGACTGCGAAGCGATACTGGTGCCAGGCGAAGGCCGGATAGGAAGCATCTATCACTACATCGATGGTCGGTTTGACGTTCATCAGCGAGTGTACGCCATCACTCAGTTTAAACCAGAAGTATGCGCAAAGTATCTGTATTTTGAGATGCAGCAGAGCTTCGGCAGCTGGGCACTGCAAAACACTGTAAAAGCTACTGTCGATTCGCTACGCCTGCCGACCTTCATGAACTATGACGTCAAAATGCCTAGAAGTTACGAAGAACAGGATGCTATCGCTTCGGTTCTCTCAGACATGGACTCGGAAATCACGAAATTGGAAGCCAAACTGGAGAAGGCGCGGCTGGTCAAACAGGGCATGATGCAAGAGCTACTCACCGGGAGAATACGCCTCGTATGACCAACTTCGGCCAGCCAGAGCGTGCGACGCAGGATCGCATCATTGCCTTGTTCCGCGACGAGCTGGGCTATCGCTATCTCGGTAACTGGATCGATCGCGCCGGCAACAGCAACATCGATGAGCCGCTGCTGACCGGTTGGCTCACTCAGGCTGGCTACACAATCGACCAGATCAACCGAGCGCTGTACTTGTTGCGCACAGAGGCCAACAACCACAGCCGCTCGCTCTACCACAACAACCAAGCGGTCTACAACCTGCTGCGGTACGGCGTGCCGGTCAAGACGGAAGCCGGCAAGGTCACTGAGACGGTGCGGCTAATTAACTGGGACAAGCCCGACAAGAACGACTTCGCGATTGCGGAAGAAGTAACGCTCAATGGCAATCTGGAGCGCCGGCCCGATCTGGTGCTGTACGTCAACGGCATCGCAATCGGCATCATCGAGCTCAAGAACAGCCGCGTGTCGATCGGCGAAGGCATCCGCCAGAGTCTGTCCAACCAGCAGCCCCAGTTCCATCAGTGGTTCTTCAGTACCATCCAATTCATTTTCGCCGGCAACGACTCTGAGGGGCTGCAATACGGCACGATCGGCACCCCCGAAAAGTATTTTCTCAGGTGGAAAGAAGACGAGCAGGACAACAGCCGCTTCAAGCTCGACAAGTACTTGCTGAAGATGTGCCGTAAGGACCGGCTAATCGAGCTGATGCACGACTTCGTGCTGTTCGATGGTGGCGTCAAGAAGCTGCCGCGCGTCCACCAGTACTTCGGCATTAAGGCTGCCCAGGAGTTCGTCCGCGAGCGCAAGGGCGGCATCATCTGGCACACCCAGGGCAGCGGCAAGAGCATCGTCATGGTTCTGCTGGCCAAGTGGATACTTGAAAACAACTCGAGCGCCCGCGTGGCGATCATCACCGACCGCGACGAACTCGACAAGCAGATCGAGCGCGTCTTCACCGAAGCCGGCGAACCGATCAAACGCACCAACAGCGGCCGCGACCTCATCACCCAGCTCGGCTTGGCCACACCGCGCCTGCTCTGCTCGCTGGTCCACAAGTTCGGCCGCCGCGGCGTCGACGACTTTGACGCCTTTATCAAGGACCTGGAGTCTCAGCCGAGCAAGACCGTCGGCGAAGTTTTTGTTTTCGTCGACGAGTGCCATCGGACGCAGAGCGGC
>JBQCEI010001258.1:0-3856 GCA_051960375.1 Aureliella sp.
TAGCCCGGGGCGACATCTCTCAAAACGCTGTTTCGCTCCTCTTGCAACCCGACGCGTAAGCGAGGGACGAACCCGCCGCAAAGGCTGGCTGAACTGCTTCTTAATACCGAGGGGCGTATCCCCGGAAGACCAAACGATGCGTCGCGGGGCTTTGTGGCGGGTTCGTCCCTCGCTTTCGCGTCGGGTTACATGAAGCATCCCCGAGGCTTCCGCCCCGGGCTACTAACGGCGGGCCCTCCGGGCCGCAATTAACGCAGGCACACTCTGCCCCTCTTACCCAAGCGTCAATTTTTACCTGGCCGCTACGCTCGTTACCTTCGTTCTGCGTGAACCGCCAAATTTACTCAAACATTCGCCGCAGCCTAAACGCGCCACTTTTCCTGTTCAATCATTGCTACGTAGTCGATGTATCTGGTGCTATTCGGAGACTGCACAGGTTCACGAACAGTTTACCTATGCACGCACCCCTGAGACAAGTCTGAGCTTCGGGAGGAACGCTCGGGCGATGCGAGTCCAGCAGGAGGTGCCTTTGTGAGTGCAAGGTCGAGCTTCGGGCGTGAGAGCCGGGCAAGGGTCTACCGACGTTGACGGCGAAAGTCATTCGCCACCAGATGCTGCGTCCAGTGTGAGAAAAGTTTTCCAAGGAGAGCGGGAGATGAGAAGGCTGTTCCTAGTACCGGTACTGGTAGCCCTGTTGGCTTCCATGTCCGGGCGGGTAGCCAGCGCTGCTTATTGCGGTGCTATCAGCTACCAAGATTGTGAAGGCAGTGTGGTCAATTGCTGCGAAGTGCCAGCATGCCATACTGTGACCAAAGTGGTTCGCCGCACGGTCATGGATCAAGTGACCTGCCAAGGCGTCCGCAAAGAAATGCAGTCGGTCTGGGAAGATCGTCAGATCGATTGCGTCCGTTACGAGACCGAGACCCAGTACCGTCAAGTCAACTGCGTCGTCCGTCGACCGGTTTACGAGACCAAGACGGGCACTCGGACCTACACGGTCAAGCGTCCGGTGTACGAGACCTGCACCAAGCAAGTCCCCTACACGGTCAAGCGCCCCGTGTATGAGACTCACCAGAAGGTCATCAACTACACGGTCATGAAGCCCGTGTACGAGACCTGCCAGAAGGTGATCAACTACACGGTCATGCGTCCGGAATACCGCACGCACAGCAAAGTGATCAACTACACGGTCTGCAAGCCGGTACAAGAGACCTGCCAGAAGGTCATCAACTACACGGTTCAGCGTCCGGTGTACGAGACCTGCCAGAAGACCATCAACTACACGGTGATGGTGCCGGTTCGTGAGACCCACGAAAAGGTGATCAACTACACCGTGATGGTTCCGGTTCAACAGCAGTGCACCCGCACAGTGGTCAAGACCGTCTGCAAGCCGGTCAACTACACCAAGACCGTCATGGTCAAGGGTGGCCACTGGGAATCGCGCGTCGAAGAGATCCCTGGCAAGACGATCCGTCGCACGGTTCGCGAGCCGGGTTGCTGGACCTATGATCCTTGCACCTGCCGCTGCGTATACTGTCCAGGCGAATGCCGCGTAGAATGCGTGCAGTGCCCACCGACCCAGGTGTGCAAGAAGTGCTGGGTTCCGACCTGCGAAGAAAAGGTTATCAACTGCGTTCGCTACGAAAAGGAATGCGTAAGTTGCGAAGTTCCGTACACCGTCTGCAAGCTGGTGCCTGAGTGCCGCAGCAAGACCTGCACCTACACGACCTGCAAGCTCGTGCCTGAGTGCCGTCAAAAGGTCTGCACCTACCAAGTTTGCCGCATGGTTTGCGAACAACGCAGCAAGACCTGCACCTACACCGTTTGCAAGATGGTTCCTGAGTGCCGTCAAAAGACCTGCACTTGGACGACCTGCTGC
This sequence comes from Aureliella sp., assembly GCA_051960375.1. GTDB lineage: Bacteria > Planctomycetota > Planctomycetia > Pirellulales > Pirellulaceae > Aureliella. The sequence continues at coordinate 1,880 of JBQCEI010001258.1, forward strand.
ATGGTGCCCGAGTGCCGTCAGAAGACCTGCACCTACACCGTCTGCAAGATGGTTCCTGAGTGCCGTCAGAAGACCTGCACCTACACGACCTGCCGTACGGTTTGCGAACAGCACGTGAAGAACGTCTGCTACACAACCTGCCGCATGGTCTGCGAAACCAAGAGCCAGAACTACTGCTACACGGTTTGCAACATGGTCTGCGAAAACGTTTGCAAGTCGGTTCCGTACACCGTCTGCAAGCCGGTCCACTACTGCAAGACCGTCAAGGTTTGCAAGAAGGTCTGCGTCGAAGTGCCGTATACCTACACTCGATGCGTACCTCGCACGGTTTGCGAAGAAGTTCAGGTTCCGGTTTGCTGCCCGGCTCCGAATCGCGGCGGCTTCCTGAGCCGACTGCTCGGCGGTCGCGGTGCGAACTGCGGTTGCTAAGAAGTTAAGCTTCTCCGCTTCCGCTGGGAATTGAAGTCTGGTGGAATTTGACGAAGGCGGCCACTTTGCTACGACGGCAAAGCTGGCCGCTTTTTTCGTTTGCTCTCGAATTCTTCTTCATAACGCGTTCGCATTCTCGGACTTGAGCAATTGCGGGCGATCTTGTGCATCGGGTCGATGTCGCCGCCTGATAATAGGCAGCAGACAAGTTCACTGACCTGTCGCTCTCACGCCGTCCGAGACCGCTCCAAACCTTCTCCGGCCGGCGCCCGCCCGAAGCGACAGCGTTACACCCATCGCCGTGGAGTTTACGCATGCGTTTTTTTGCCCTGGCAGGGTTTGCGCTGGCGGTCTGTGCCGCCGCCCTTCCCGCTGCCGCTCAGTCGACGACCGACAAAATGATTCCGCAGGCCCAGCGGGCCCACGACTTTGGCACCGTCGCCAGAGCCGCCAAAACCGAACACCGCTTCGAAATCGTGAACCCCTTCCAGCAGCCGATGCACCTCCGCAGCATCTCGGCCAGCTGCGGCTGCACCACGCCGATCATCGAGACCGAATGGATCCAGCCCGGTCAAGTCGGCACGGTCCTGGCCCGCTTCAACACCGGCACCTTCAGCGGCGATCGCAAAGCTAGCCTCAACCTGGTGATCGACCAGCCGAGCTTCGTCCAGCTGCAACTGAACGTCAAAGGCTACATCCGTAGCGACGTGGTCTTCAATCCGGGCGAACTGAACTTCGGCAGCGTGCCCGAAGGCGAAAGCAAAGAAGTCGAGGCGAACCTCGAGTACGCCGGTCGCAGCGACTGGCAGATCACCCGCATCTCGAGCAACGCCGACTTTGTGTCAGCCGACTTCATCGAAACGGCTCGCGAGAACGGACGCGTCTCGTACAAGATCAAAGCGAACATCGGCCCCCACGCAGACTCCGGCACACAAGCCGTGCAGTTGGTCCTGCACACGAACGACCGACGACTAAAAACCGTTCCGCTGAACTGCATCGCTCAGATCGAAGCTCCGCTGTCGGTCAGCCCATCGAACGTGAACCTCGGCCAGACGCGGCCCGGCCAACCGATCGAACGCCGCTTGCTCATCAAAGGCAATGAACCGTTCCAGATCGTCGACGTGACCGTTCCCGAAATGGAAGTCTTGTTCGAGCCGACGACCGAAGCTAAAAAGATTCAGTTCCTCAACGTGACGCTCATTCCCGACTCGAGCAGAAATCCTGGCGAGATCGAGACGAAGATGACGATCAAGACCGACATGGGCGGAGAGCGCGAAGTGACGCTCGACCTCTCCTACGAAGTCCCCGAACTGTCCGACGAAGAACTCGAAGAGCCCTCGCAGCTGAGCGACCGCGATTCGAGCCGCGGCAGAAAACTGATCAGCACTGAGTAAGCCAACACCTAGCAAGCCAACACTCAGTCAATTCGCACACAGCAGTGTTTGAGCGTTTGCCAGTAACGCTCGCATCGCCGGCCGTCGACGGGTTCTGCAAAAAACCCCTCGGCGGCCGGGTTTTTTGTTTTTTAAATCATATACGCAGAGTTTG
>JBQCEI010001259.1:0-3410 GCA_051960375.1 Aureliella sp.
AACCGCAGACCTGCCTCCAGTTCGACTTCATACTGCGCGATCACGGGGCCGGTTTCGATTTCGACGACGCGGACGTTAAAGCCGAAGTCGCCAAATGTCTTCTCGAGGATCTTCGCTTTGCGGCGGACTTCGACCGCCTGCTCTTCAAAGTCGATGTCGTCGCTTTCGGTCAGCAGGTCGACGCCCGGCAATACGTATTCCTCAGTCCCTTCGGGCAAACTAGTGTCGTCGAGGTGTTCGAGCGAATCGTCTTCGGCTTTGGGCGGCGGAGCCGGTTTCTTCTTGCGGCGCAAGCGCGGGCCGTCGCCCGAATCGTCGACTTCGTCGCCAGCCGCTGCGTCGCTCGGACCTGCGTCGGCCAAGGCTGCAACCGCTTCTTCTTCGGCTGGCTCGAAGTCGCCATCATCGGCTGCGTCGCTCGAAACCGCATCGGGTTTCAGCTTGCCAGCGATGAGACTGGTCGCGGCGGTCACTCCGGCGATGAGCGACTCGGAGACTTTGTTCACCGCAGCTGTTGGCCCGGCGACTGCGGTCGGAACCGCAGCGGCGGCGGCAGCGCTCGACTGCGCGGCGGGCGACTGGGATGCGGCTTTGGAGGTTTTGGCTGGCTGAGCAGCGGACGGCGCGGCGGCGCCTCCGTCGATTTGCTGACCGCGGATGCGAACCGAAACCGGCGCTCCGCCGGTGGCAGCACCCGCTAGCACGACTCCGCTGTCGACATCGCTGGTCCGCAATCTCGGCAGCGTAATTATCAGCGGATTGAGGCTGGCCAGAGCCCGGCGGACGGCCGTCACGGTAGCCGCGACAAACTCGGCTATTCCGCTGAGCAGCAGGAAGAACCAACGCAGCACGACGTAATCGGTGCTCAGCAGCAAGCCGGCAACGAGCACCGCCAGCGAGAGAATCACGCCGCCGATCAGCGCGAAGTGCTCGTTGAGCCAAGTGGTGGTGATGGCTCCGAGGTAACCGCCCGGTCCGATCGCCGGCGAGTGCGGCGTGTGAATGCCCAGCAGGCTGGCCAGCGTCGTCAGGGCGACGATCACCAGCAGCCAACCGAATTGGCGAGCCGGGGCGACGAAGTTGTCTTGAACCCGGAACATCCACAGCGTCAGCACGCTCATGGCGGCCACCAGCGGGATGGCGCCGATGCCGAGCCCCTCGACGAGCATCTGCGCAACTAGTGCCCCCCACCAACCGCACCAGTTCTGCGTCTGCGCGTTCAGGGGATAGACGCTGTCGGCCGGTTGATACAACCGGTCAAACGGCGGCAGCAGCGGTCCGACCGGATCGGCCGCATCGTAGCTCAGCAGGCTGGCCCACAAGAGCACGCAGATGCCCGCCAGCACTGTGGCTTCGACGTCGAATTTGACTTTGCGCGGTTCGTTCATCAGGCTTCGGTCATGCCCTGCTGCGATGTTCAACAAGCGCCGCCGAGCACCGTCGCTCGGGAGCCGGTCGCAAGGATCATCCATGACCCGCACGAAGCGGCCGGCGAGCCCATCTGAATAGCATGCCGGTCAGCAGAGATGCCAGCATTCGCCTTTACCGCTTCATCGCCCTTTTCGGCCGAAGGCTCGACATGGCATCAGCGATTTTTCGGTGGCCCCTACAGAATCGCGCCTAAGCGTTATTAGCCCACCCCGCATATTCGTCGCAGCCCTCGTTCCCAGGCTCCGCCTGGGAACGCTCTGTCTTCGAGGCTCTGCCTCGTTGGGGCAGCCACAAAGGTAAAAATTCATAGCGGGTTCGTGAGGAGGCGGAGCCTCCAAGACATTGCGTTCCCAGGCGGAGCCTGGGAACGAGGAACGGCGAGGGCCGGCCTTTCTCGGTCGTTAGAATCGCTGTTGTCGCAGGGAGCCCATTCAGGTTATGATCCCCCGGCCGCTGGCTCGTAGGTCAGCAGGAAGTCAGTGTTGGTATGCAAGCGCGTGCGTCAGGAGGACGGCATGGGTAATCTCTTATCGCGTAAGGCATGGAAGCGCAGAATAGCCCGTTGGCTAGATCTGGAAGTTCCAGCCGCTTCACCGTCCGCCAATCCGCCTGCTGCCGCTGCTGCGCAAAGCCCGATAGCTGCTGCTTCGGCCAAAGCTGCCAAGGCTCCGCATCCGAAGTTGCTGGCCGCTCGCGCTGCGGCGGAAGGCATTCAGTTCCTCGTCCCCGAAGCGACGCTGGCCGACGTGCTGCCCGGCTCGGAACATGCTCCGGTGGTGATGCTGCCGCGGCTTATTCGCAGCCACAAATGGGCCATGCCCGAACACGAACTGATGGTCCTCGGGGCCATCGCTCACATGCTCCAGCCGAAACTGGTCGTCGAATTTGGAACCTTCCGCGGCGGCTCGACGCTGGTCATGGCTTCAAACGCCGCGCCGGGAGCGCGCGTGGTCACGATCGACCTCGATCCAACTTTGCGCAAAGTGCACGAACACGGAACCGGAGTCGGCCTGTCGGACTTCGATGTCGGCTGCTTGTTCCGCGACACTCGCTACGCCCAGCAAATCGAACAGCGCTTCGCCAACTCGGTCGAGTTCAGCGATGCCGACCTGGAAGGCAAAGCCGATCTGATTCTGGTCGACGCCGATCACACGTATGAATTCGCTCGCCGCGATACTCAAAAGGCGATGCAGTTTCTCAAGCCCGGCGGCACGATCGTCTGGCACGATTACACCTGGGAACCGCAGAACTCCGAGTGCGCCGGCGTGACGCGGACCGTCAACGAATTTTGGCAAGAACATGGACGTTGCCAACGCATCGCCGGAACTCGCTTCGCCATTTATCGAAACGACGCGGCGGCCGCAGTGAAAGCTGCCTGATACTCGCTCGCCTCCTGAAAGAAATACTGCTGAGTGTGGCACTGGCTCCGCCAGTGTCTTCTGCTTCGAAGTTGAAGTGTTACAAGGCCCGTTAACGCGTTCCAACGCCAAACCAACTCTGGCGAGAACTGTTGCAATACGGTTCGCCATCGGAGGATGTCCGGTGTCACGAACGCGGCAAACTTCGAGAAAAGAGCCACTGGCATAGCCAGTGCCACACAGAACGCGGGTTCGTCCCTCGCTTACGCATCGGGTTACGGGAAACCCGCGTTCAGGGCTGGACTAGCGAATACCCAAGGAAGGAAAAGGATGAAGCCGCGACGTGCGCTGGTAACGGTCGTTACCCGCAATTACGCTCACTACGCTCAGGTGCTGTTGCAGGCCTGCAAGCATCACCATCCCGAAGCAGACCTGTTTGTGTGCTACGCCGATCGACCGCCCGAATCGTGGCGCGAGTCGGTACCGGGAACGAAGGTCGTGTACGGCGACGAGCTCGGCATCGCCGATTGGGCTCGCTTTTCTTTTCAGTACACTCCCTTCGAACTCTCGTGCGCGCTGAAGCCCTACGTGATCGGCCATGTGCTTGCACAAGGATACGAT
>JBQCEI010001260.1:0-2558 GCA_051960375.1 Aureliella sp.
CTTGCGAGGCAATCAGTCCGGCGCCGGGCTGGTTGGCGGCCGGCTGACTCGCTGGAAGCTGGCCGGTTGCACACTGGCCCGGTACAAACTGCCCGGCGGCTGGCTGGCCGGGCATCGGCGCGCGAAAGCCGCCTGGCGGAGGCGGGAAATTCGGCGCCACAGGAGCGCCCGGTGCGCCAGCTCGCACCTGAGCCGATCGCATCGCATTCACGTTGGACAAGCCTGCATTCGGCAAGCCCGCGCTGGGCTGCGCAGGCGGCGCCGCGACCCACTGGTTCGCGTCGCTGGCTCGGTAGTCGCCGCGTTGGCTGGCCAGTTGCATTCCGGTGCCCGCGGCTGCGGTGCGCGGGGCGCTGAAGTGGAATGTGCGTTCGGCTTTATTCTGGGCTCGGTCCGAGGCCGTGAGCCGCACGTCGAGTTCGCGGCAGCGCGGCATGTCGATCTCGGTTTTTCCCGACCAGCCGCGGTCCGATTTGCTAAGGCTGCCCAGCCGCACTTCTTCCCAACGCCCTTGGCCGTCGGCGCTGTAAGCTAGCCGCACCGAATCTTCGAGCAAGTACGGGTCGCTGAGCGAATAGTCGATAATCAGTTGACCGGCCGGCCCGACGTCGGCCGACAACTGCAGCTCGGGCTGCGTCGCGTCGATCAGCACCCGCATCGGCGGCGATGCGGCCAGCGCCGACTCGCCTTGGCCATCACCGGTTTGGACAGCGAACAGATACTCCCCTTCGGCCGCCGCATGGAATTCGAACGATCGCTTGTCGGGCGTCGTCGAAGCGTACTTGAGCCACGATCGGCCTTGATCGGGGGAAACCCATAAATGAACTTCGCGCGGCACCGGGCCGCTTGGGTCGACTTCGAAGGGAATGCTGAAATGAGCAAACGGCAAGTACTGAATGGGACCGGAGTCGGCACTGGAGATGTTCTGCAAGCCTGCTGGTACGCTGGCGAGCGAATCGCCCGTCTGTCCAAACAGCATGGGAGTGCCCAGCGCCGTGGTCGCCAAGCCGGTCAGCGTCGCGGCGATTGCACGCTTCCAATGCTTTCTCTGCATTTGACTGCTCTCTTCGAAGGTGCCAGTAGCCGTTGAGCTGCCGTGTAGCCACTTCCCGAAAGATCGGTTCCCAGGGTAAATTGGCTTGAACCAAATAGGGCTCCAAGACCCCCTTATGGGTTTTGACAATTGTTTGCGACGGATTGCTCCGGGACGGGCTCTTGAATTCATCAGCCGGCACGCGGTAGCGTCCGGTTCCTCGCGGCAAGCCGCGGGCTAATGCCCTGCGGCTAATCACGATACGAGCGTCAAAACTTATCTATCTTCCAATCCATCCGTTCCGATCCCATCCCCGCTGTGCCGAGTTTTATGATCGCATCTGAGTACCACTATGACGTTGTCGTGATCGGCGCCGGGCATGCCGGAACGGAGGCGGCCGCGGCGGCGGCTCGCGTCGGCGCGAAAGTGGCGCTGCTGACGAGCAACCTCGACACGGTCGGGCAGATGAGTTGCAATCCGGCGATCGGCGGCGTGGCCAAGGGCCAGATCGTTCGCGAAGTCGACGCGCTCGGCGGACTGATGGGTCAGGCGATCGACGCCACCGGCATCCAGTTCCGCATGCTCAACCGCCGCAAAGGCGCGGCGATGCACAGCCCGCGCGCGCAGGCCGATAAGAAGCAGTATCAGCTCGAGATCAAGCACATGATCGAAGGCTATCCCGGTCTGTCGCTGCGACAGGAGCAAGTCGAGGACTTGATTGTCGAGCCGATCGAGGCTGGCGACGCGCCGGGGGCTCCAACAATGCGCGTTGTCGGAGTGCGCGTCCGCGGCGATGCGGTCTACCGAGCCGGCGCGGTCATCATCACGACCGGTACCTTTCTGCAGGCGCTGATGCACATCGGTGAAGCCAAGACGGCCGGCGGTCGCGCGGGCGAAGGAACTTCGGCTGGACTCAGCGGAGCGCTGGCTCGACTAGGGCTGCGACTGGAACGCTTCAAGACCGGAACTCCGCCGCGCGTCAGCGCCAAGTCGATCGAATTCAGCGCGACCGAGCTTCAGCCGGGCGACGATGATCCGCAACCATTCTCGTTCTTGACCGAGAAACTGACTCAAGCGCAATTGCCCTGCTACATCACCTACACTAACGAAGCGGTGCACGATGTCATTCGCGCGAACTTGCACCGAGCGCCGATGTACAGCGGGCAAATCAACTCGCGCGGGCCGCGCTACTGTCCGTCGATCGAAGACAAAATCGTTCGCTTCGCCGACAAGGATCGCCATCAGTTGTTCCTCGAACCCGAGGGACGGCAAACGCAAGAGGTCTACGTCAACGGCATCTCGACCAGTCTGCCTCGCGATGTGCAGGATCAGATCTTTCGACTGATCCCTGGACTGGAGCGAGCCGAGATCATGCGCTATGGCTACGCGGTCGAGTACGATTACTGCCCGCCCGATCAGTTGCAGCCGACGATGGAAACCAAGAGCGTTCGCGGTTTGTACCTCGCCGGACAAATCAATGGCACGACCGGTTACGAAGAAGCTGCTTGCCAAGGATTGATCGCCG
>JBQCEI010001261.1:0-2573 GCA_051960375.1 Aureliella sp.
AAGCTCGTCGACGAGAACACGTTCACGTGGAAGTCGGTCGAACGCAAGCTCAATGACCAACCGCAGCCGGACATCGATGAAGTTACGGTGCGCCGCGAGTAGGTCGCTGCTCTTTTAACGCAGAGGCGCAGAGAGCGCTGAGGACGCAGAGATTTTTGCACGATCGAGACATTTACGCATTCAGCGTTTGGAGAGGGATGCATCATGCGCCAGAAATCGGTCATTGGAATATTGAGCATGGCCGTTCTATGCGTGATCGGCCTGGCGGGCACCGTTGAGGAAGCGTCGGCGCGCGGCGGTCGCGGTGGTGGCGGCGGAGGAGCTCGCATGGGCGGAGGCGGCGGGGCGCGAATGGGAGGTGGCTACGGTGGAGGAGCCCGGCCTTCGTACGGTGGAGGAGCCAGGCCGTCGTACAGCGGCGGAGCTCGCCCTTCGTACGGCGGTGCCGGCGGCGGCTATCGCGCTCCGAGCCCGTCGATCAATCGCAGTCCCTCGATGAGCAATCTCTCTTCCGGCGCGCGTCCTTCGCAGATGCCTTCGCGGCCAGCGCAGACGCCATCGCGCGTCGCCCAAGGAGGAGCGCGTCCGTCGCAGCTTCCCGCGGGAGGAACTGCGGGCATTGCTGCCGGTGGCACTCGTCCCGGCGCTGGCGGCGCAGGGACGCTTGCTGGTGGAGCGACGAGACCGGGCGCCGGTGGCGCTGGGACGCGCGCGCCTGGCATCGCCAGCGGTGCGGGTAGTTCGGCGCTTGCCGGTGCGGCCGGCGCAGCGGCCGGCGCCTTCGCTGGCCAAGCGATCGGCGGAGGCGGGCGTCCGAGCCAAGGTCAACTGAACGATTTTCTCGGACTGCCGCAAGGTTCGGGAATCGGTCAAGGTTCTGGCATTGGACAGGGCGTTGCGCAGGGCGGGGGAGTTGCACAAGGTTCGGGGGCTCGCGCGGCACAGCCGGGACAGAACCTGGCTGCTTCGCAGTTGCCCGCCGCCGAAGGTGGCGGCCGCTCATTCACCACCGAGCGAGGCGGCACGATCACCGTCGGCGGCCGTGGCGGTAGCACGCAAGTGGGCGGGGCTACGGTCGGCGGCGGAATCGGCGGCATCAAAGTTGAAACCGCCGGCGGCGCCGAGTTTGGCAAAGTCGGCGGAGGGGTCGGCGTGGCTGGTGAAAGCGGAGCAGCGGTGCGCGGCGGCAGCGTCTCTCGCGCTCAAGGCGCCGCCGGCGGCTCGATCACGAACGTCAATCGCGGCTATGCCGACACCGCGGGCAACCGCGCTCGCGGCAGCGCGACCGTCGCTCAAACGCGCAGCGGTTACACCGCGGCCAACGTTCGCGGCGCAACCACCGCCGGCGGCGTCACGCATGCCGGCTCGGTTTCAGCCATTCGAGGACCAGGGGGCAATGTCGTTGCGGCCGGTCGCGGCGGGACCTTCGTCAACGGGCAATTCATCGGCGGACAGAGCTGGTCGGCAGTCAATGGAGCTTACACGCGCTGGAACAGCTTTACGCCGGGATGGTATGGCGGTTACCCCGGTGCCTGGTGGCCGGGCAGATGGGCTGTGGCAGCCACCGCTTGGGCCGTCGCCACTTGGCCCTACGCTTCAGCCTACTGCGGATACTATGGCGAGCCGGTCTACTATGACTACGGTAACAACATCGCTTACGACCAAGGCATGGTCTACGCCGATGACGTACCGATCGCCACCGCGCAGGATTACTACGCGCAAGCCGAGCAGATCGCCGACTTGGGCGAACAACCTAAAAACGAAGATTGGATGCCGCTTGGCGTATTTGCGGTGATCGCTGAAGAAGGTCAAACGCATACCGACAAGGTGGTGCAGCTGGCCATCAATCGCGACGGCGTCATCCGAGGGAACTTCAATGACATGATGACCGACACCGTCACGCCGGTCATCGGTTCGGTCGATAAGAAGACTCAGCGCGTCTCGTTCAGAATGGAAGGCAACGACACGCTGTTTGTGGAAACAGGCCTATACAACTTGACCAACGACGAAGTGCCGGTGCTGGTGCACTTCAGCCCCGATCGACGCGAAGGACGCGTGCTGGTGCGGTTGAAGAACCCGAATGCTCAAGCCCAGCCATCCCAGCAGGCTACGCCCGCGCCGACCGGAAGTGCGCCCAATCCGACCGCCGCCACGACTCCCTGAGCGCGTTTATTAATCACTAAGCTTAGCTGCGCTCCCTGCGCCTTCGCGGTGAACGTTGGGGCGGCTCGCGTCAGCGCAATACCCCTTTCTCCTCGTCAGCGAAGGCGAAGACGAACAGCGCTTCGCGAGCGACTCTCACTGCGCCGACTCTGTCCGTTGGCTCGCGCTTCGTCATTAAAATCCGCGATGAATCGTATTGTGGGGGAATAGACTCGGCCCAAGCCGACACTTAGACTACGCAATCGTTAGCCATCAAAGTTGTAATAAACATTGAGTGGCGCTTCGAAGTGCGTCGAATAAGGCGGTAAGGGATGAAGCGATCAAGATTGAGTCAAGCGTCGCGGTTCTCCAAACGGCGGCAATGGATGCGCGGGCTGACCGTGGAGAATCTCGAGGCCCGCCGCTTGATG
>JBQCEI010001262.1:0-5825 GCA_051960375.1 Aureliella sp.
CACGCTCAAAGCGGCAGGGCGCAATCCGCGTTCGCCGTGGCTCAAGCAAACCGATGCGATTGCTATCGACGACCAGCGCGACTTCATTTCCGATTCCGGCACCGAGATCTGGTCGATCCTCGAAGACCGCCAGATCAAGCATGTGGTCTTGGTCGGCGTGCATACCAACATGTGCGTCCTCGGGCGTCCGTTCGGGCTCCGTCAACTTGCTAGCCATGGCCAACAAGTGGCCCTCATTCGCGACTTGACCGACACGATGTACGATCCGCGCCAATGGCCGTACGTCAATCACTTCACCGGCACCGATCTGATCGTCGATCACATCGAGCGATTTGTCTGCCCGACGCTACGCAGCTCGGCGTTCCTCGGCGGCAAGCCGTTCCGTTTTGCCGGCGACCGTCGCCCCGAACTGGCCATCATCATGGCCGAAGACGAGTACGATACCGAAGACAGCCTGCCGCCCTTTGCGGCGATGCACCTGGGACAGTACCGAGTGCAAACGATCTTCGGCAGCGCCAAAGACCGTTCGACGATTCCGGGCATCGAACAGATCGCCCACGCCGATGCGATCTTGGTCAGCGTCCGCCGACGGCCGCTGGTTCCTGCCGAGATGGAGGTGGTGCGAAAGTTCGTGGCCGCTGGCAAGCCGGTCATTGGAATTCGAACGGCCAGCCATGCTTTCTGTTTGCGCAACGAACCACCCGCCGACGGCCTGGCCGATTGGCCCGAGTTCGATGCCGAAGTCTTCGGCGGCCACTACACGAATCATTACGCCAATGACAAGCATCCGACGATTGTGCCGATCGAAACTTCGCCCATGAGCGGACTGGCTCAGAGCCTGCCGCGCGCTCCGTTCACTTCGGGCGGTTCGCTCTACAAAGTCTCTCCGTTGGGCGTCGGCGCGCGAGCGATCCTGATCGGATCGATCCCCGAGCAAGAACCTGAGCCGGTGGCTTGGACGAACATCCGCCGCGATGGCGGCCGCGCGTTTTATACGTCGCTTGGACACAAAGGCGATTTCGAGCAGGATGCCTTCCGCTTGTTGCTGGCCAACGGCATCCACTGGTGCTGCGACCAACCGCTCGTGTCGCTCGAGGATATTAAGAAGCAGCGTTCGCACTACGAAGCTGGCCGCGGCAAGCAGCGATAGGACACCTACCTCCGCGATCTCCGCGATCTCCGCGATCTCCGCGTCCTCCGCGGTAAAAACCGAACTACATCCGCCGCACGCCCGAGCTGATGGCGGCAAACAGTCCGAGCAGGACGACGCTGCCCCAGAGCAGCGTCATCAGCACGCCCATGACGATGCCGATCCACGCGTGTACCGAGCCCTTGATCGCCGGCTTGCGATTGCGGGCTCGCAAACCTAGGATGCCGAGGACGACCGCGGGCACGGCCAAGAGCAGCCCCAGGATCGGCACGAGCGAGAATATGCCGAGGTAGTACGCGATCAGCGCCTGCGGGTTCTTGTACGGAATCAGTCCGCCGGTGTTGTCTTCGTCGCTCGCGGCCCCTTGGCCACTCAAGACCGGCGGCACGGCGGAATGCTGATACGGGTTGGTCGAGTCGATTGGGTTGGCCATCTTTTTGCGCTCCTCGACCAACAGAATACACTTTCATGGCGGCCACTGCAGCGGTAATCGCTGGCTTCGTTTTTTTACCGCGGAGGACGCGGAGTTCACCCGGGAAGCCTTCTGAGAAAGATGTAGACTGCACAGTCTGGCCCGATCGGTCATAATAACGAAGCAGCCTGCTCTGTTGATTCCAGTGAAATTGAAAGGATTGGCCGGTGGCCAGAACCATCGTTAGCGCGCTCTGTTACGGTTGCCTCGTGAGCTGCCTGAGCGGTGTCCTGTCGCTTGCCGGCATCCCTCAGGCGCGAGCGCAGGAAGCTGTCGATTCCGAGCAGCTGCTGCAGCAAGAGCAAGAGGCTTTCGCGGCGGCCGCTAAAGAGGTCGCTCCGTGCGTCGTGCAGATCGAGACCTTCGGCGGCCAAGAGCGCATCGGGCAGGAACTGGTTTCCGAAGGTCCGACCACCGGCACGATCGTCGGCGAAGATGGCTGGATCATCTCGAGCATGTTCAGCTTTCGTCAGCAGCCCGCATCGATCCTGGTGTCGCTGCCCGACGGCACGCGCGTGCCGGCCCGCATCGTCGCCCGAGATCACAGCCGCGAATTGGCGCTGCTGAAAGTCGAGGCCAAGTCGAAGCTGCCCGAGCCCAAGCCTTGCCCGCTCGATGAAGTCAGCGTCGGCCAGTGGGCCATCGGCCTGGGCCGCACCTTCGAACGCGATTCGGTTTCGCAATCGGTCGGCATCATCAGCGCACTGGGCCGAGCTTACGGCAAGGCGATTCAGACCGATGCCAAGGTTTCTCCGGTCAACTACGGCGGCCCGCTGATCGATCTTCAGGGACGCGTTATCGGCATCCTGGCGCCGATCTCTCCCGGCGCGATTCTCGAAGGGGATACTTCGCAGCTCTACGACTCGGGAATCGGCTTTGCCATTCCGCTGGTCGACATCCTCGAGCGCTTGCCCGAGATGGAAAAAGGACACGACATCCACAGCGGCAAGCTCGGCATCGTCGTCGCCGATCAAAACGAACTGGCCGGACCGGTCAAAGTCGCCGGCGCCGCGCCCGGCTCTCCGGCGGCCAAAGCGGGGCTCAAACCCGGCGATACGATCGTCTCGGCGGCGGGTCACAAAGTGCAACTGCTCGCTCACCTGCGCCATGCCCTCGGCCCCGTCGATGCCGGTTCCAAGTTCGAATTCTCAGTAATGCGCAATGGCAAGACCATCGATCTGGAATGTACGCTGGTCGAAAAGGTGCCTACCTATCGCCTGCGCTATCTGGGCATCGAAGCGGAGAATCTTGTCGGCGGCGGAGTGCGCATCACACGCGTCCTTCCCTCGACGCCAGCGGCCGATGCCAAACTCGAGGCCGGGATGCGCATCGTTGGCTGCGGTAATTTGAAGATTCAAACAACGGCCGATCTTCGCCAACAGATCTCGATCGCCGAACTCGACGCGCCACTCAAATTGAAAGTGCTTCCCGCCGATGCTGCGGCCAAAGCAGAAGACAAAGACGGCGACAAAGACGAACAAAAACCGCGCGAGATCGCGGTGAAGGTCACGACGTGGCCGACGAAGATCGAGCCGCACGCAGACGAGCGAAACCAACAGGCGGATGCTGCCGAGGTCGAAGTCGAGGATATCGAACTGGCCCTGGGCGATTTTCCGAACAAAGCCTGGGCCTGGTGCCCGGCGGCGGAAAAGTCTGCTGATGAAAAAGCTGGCGAGAAGGATCAAAAGGAAATCGCACAGGATAAAGACAAGAAGGACTCCAAGGACGAAGAACACGAAGCTGCAAGTGGCCTGAAAGCTAAAGCGCAATTCGGCCTGCTGCTCTTGTTGCCAGAGCCGGGCGAAGTCGACCGCGACCAGCTGCGCGAGATGTGGCTGCCGCTCGTCCGCCAAGGCTGGTGCGTGGCGGTCGTTCAGTCGGGCGACAAGAACCGCTGGTCGGCCGAAGAGGTTGAGCTGATCGACCGCGTGCGATCGCAAGTAGCCGATCGCCGACCGCTCGATCCGGCGCGCACGGTCGTGGGCGGGCTGGGGGTCGGCGGGCGATTGGCACTGATCGGAGCGAGGGCTTCGCAGAGCAAGATCAGCGGCGTGATGCTGATCGGAACGCCGCTGGAAGGAGTGAAGGTTCAGCGCGAAAACTCCCCCTCCGATTCGCTGCATGTGCTGGCCGTCGGCCCGCGCGATTCGTATCGCGATTTTCTGGACCAGCTGCGCAAGTTCGGCTATCCGGCCGTCGACATTCCCGTTCCGGAGCTCGTTCCCTCGAAATGGGAAACGCTTCCGCTGGAGCAGATCACCGATTGGCTCCACGGCCTGGGACGCATCTAACTCTCCTCTCCCCGTTTTCCTTGGTGTCTTTGTGTCTTGCTGGTTAATCTTTTTGAACCACAAAGACACCAAGACACAAAGATACCAGTCGAGCACTCATAGCAGCATGACCGAGCCCTCGTCACCGAAGTTTCAGCCCACTCGTTTCCTATTGCTGGTGATCAGCGTGCTGCTGATTGTCGGAGGCCTCCTGCTGCGGTTTTCGGAGCTCGTCGAAGCAAACAGCCGCGAGTTTGTAGCGGGAAGCTTGCTGAAAGTCGGCATGGTCGTCGGCGTGGCTTGGCTGGCCTTGCCGCAGCTCGAGCGGCTGGGTTGGCAGCGGCTGCGCGGCACAGGCTTAGCCATCATTATTGCCATCGGGGCGATCACGGCAGTGCGTCCGCGATTCGGGGCGATTGCCGCCGGAATTGCCATCGGCGGCTTCGCGGTGCTGGCTCTGTTGGGCTGGGTGAGAGGCGTGATCTTTAACGGCTCTGGTGCCGCCACTATTCCCGCGAAGAGCCGTAAAATCGAAAAAAACCCTACCAGACGCTAGCCCCGCTTGCCGAAATTTAAACCCGGACAGACTTGCAGTCCGGTTGCGCTCAAGGGGGGAATCTTGGCGTAAGCAGGACGCGGTGCGCTCGATCCCACCTAGAGGGCTCGGGCCATGGCGACGTTCCATCTTGGGAACGTCCTCCAGCGTATGCGCAACACAGGTTTAGAGTTTCGTACACGCGGCAAGGCCGCCGCTAACGACGCCACAGTCCCGCGACCACGTGCTGGGCATCACCGTCACCAAGGCACACCGCCAAAGTGCATGACGGCGATCGTCTCGCATGCGGACAGAATGTGGATAGACGTGAGTAGAACGTAGGAGGGTTCCCATGCGAAGATTTTTGTTTGGCGTGGTGATCGCATCGATGACTGCCGCCATCCCCAGCTGGGCGATGGGCGGCGATCGAGAGATTGCCGAAGGAATCATGACTCAGCTACAGCAAGCGAAGTCAGAAGGTAAGCTCAAGGGCTTCGATCTCGATCTGAAAGTCGAATCGGGCATCGTCTACCTGACTGGCAACGTTCGCTCGCAAGCCCAGCACGCGCTGGTTGTCGAAGCGGTGGAGCGCACCGGCGGTGTGGCCAAGCTGGTCGACGAACTGAGCGTAGCGGGCGACAGCACTGAACACAGCCAGAGCAAGGGCTTTTCGCTGAGCCGAGCGATCAAGCGCGGCCCGTCGTTCCATCGCACCGAAGCTGCTAGTGTCGTGCCGGCTTCGGCCGACGAAGCGACTCAAGTCAGCAGCAGCGATGCGGCGATCACCGACGCGATCATCGGCAAGCTGCAACAACAAAAGCAAGCCGGCGCACTGCGTGGCTTTGATCTCGACGTGACGACCACCGAAGGGGACGTATCGGTCCGCGGCCGCGTGATGTCGCCCGAGCAAAAAGCGCTCGTGCTCGACATCGCTCGTCGCGTTCGCGGCGTCCGCAAAGTGATCGACGACGTGGCGGTCGGTCCGGCCGTTCGCCAGGTCTCGACCACGATGCAGACCGCTCCTCCGGTCGATCCACAAGCGGCTCTCCAGCCGGTTCCGGCCGACGGCGGCGTGGTGGTCGGCGGCGCAGCGCCACAAGCGTATGCTCCACAGCCTTATGCTCCACAGGCCTATCCTCAGGGCGTGGTGATGCAGAACGGCGTTGCCTGCTATCCCAACGGCACCCCGATCAATGCGGGACCGGTCGTTGGCGGAGCGGGCACCGGCATGCCTGTGCCGATGCAGGCTGGCGGCGTAGCTTACGGCGCCGGCGCGCCGCGCTACGATCAAGCGTACCTGCCTTCCTATGCATGGCCGACCTACGCAGCCTATCCCAACTATGCCGCGGTCACCTACCCGAAGCAGTACAGCCCTTCGGCTTGGCCATACATCGGACC
>JBQCEI010001263.1:0-2181 GCA_051960375.1 Aureliella sp.
AGCTGCTGCACTCGGGCGACGATGAGCTCGCGCTCGGCGATGAAGCCAGCGAAGACACGTTCGAGGCCGCCTACGATGACATGACCTATATCGACAGCACCGACGACGGCAACGAGAGCGAAACGGCAGAAGAAGGGAGCGACAATCAGGACGAGCTGCTTCAAGAGTCCAATCGGCTGGGACAGCACCTGACCTTCCTCAACGCGCTGGCTCAAATGTGGAAGACGGCCGCGCTGAGCCCGCATGTCCGCCGCCGCATTAGCGAAGGGGGCGAGGCGGCTGACCGGATCTTGTTGGCGATGGAACATTGGTCGGCTCAGGCGGGGGCCAATCGTTTGGGCCTGCTCGACCTGATCGAAGATGTCGCCAGCTATGCGATCGCGCGTCCCGGTTCGGACCACGAGTCGATGGCCCGCTACGATCGTCAGCGACTGATCAAGGAATCGTTGCTCGAGCGGATCATTGCCACGGCGGTCGAAACGTCCGACGCCCGGCGCATGATGATGGCGACTTTGCATGGCAGCGGCAGGGCCAGCGGCGAGCTGCTGGATCAAATCGCCTCGCTCCCCGAGGACGAGCGGCTGGCGGTCGAGTGCTTCGGCTACTTGCTGCAAGGGGACTCGCTGCTAGTCGAGGAAGCTTTCGCGCGGCTCCTGATCGCCCTGCGACCCAAGCAGCTCTTGTACATTCCGCTGGCCCGCGGCGGCAATCCGGCGCAGATTTTCTCGGTGCGTTTGCGGCGGCGACTGCTGTCGCATTTGCTCGTCTGGCTGCCGCGACAAGGCTTGTTCTATCCGGCTTGCCAGTTGATTGAGACCGCCCGTTTCATGGAGCATCACAATCCGGTCGGCTCCGGGGCGATCACCGAATTCGACGATCTGTTCAAGCTGGCCTACAAAGCCATGGTGCGGGCGGTCGTCCGCAACGCGTACGCCTGGCGGATCGAGGAACTTCGGCAGCAACCGGGCGGCGCGCAGCTCGAGCTGGAAGTGCCCGACCTCGACAAACACGACGGCGATTCGCTGGCCGAGCGCGAGCCCAACGGCGACGAACTGATCGCGGTGCTCCAGCAACTGACCGAAGTGCTGCTCGGTAGTTGGCTGGCGCACAGCCGCACGCTGCGCTTGAGCGTCCTCGAGACGGTCGACAATTCCAAGAGCTGGAAGCAGCTGGTCGATTTCATTCAGCGTTATGGCGCGAGCCTGTTCACGCAGAACTTCCTCAAGCTCGGCAACGTGCGGGCGATCCTGCACCAAGGGGTCGATCGCTGGCTGGACAAAGTCATTGAGGAAGGCCCGAACGAAGAAGTCCAGCCGCTGGTCGATGCGATCGAAGACGGAGCGATCGAGCGAGCCCAGGCCGAGCATCTCCTGAGCGTCGTCCTGGAAGCGGTCATCGATCACAACAGCGAATATCGCGACTACAACAGCACGACCACGCAGTCCGATCGCGGCGAGATGCTCTACATGCTGCTCGATTTCCTGCGGCTGCGCGTGCGTTACGATCGCGTCTGCTGGAACTTGCGACCGATCTTTTGGACGCATGAAGTGCTGGTGCGAGGCGGCTGCCATCAGACCGCGCAACAGTGGCGGCGGGCGCTGGCCGAGCGCATCGGCAGCGAGGCCGATCTGTATCTCGAGCACCTCGCCAAACTGCAAACCAAATATGCCATGCGCATGCCGACGGTCGCCGATCGCCTGCAAGAGCGATTCACTCGCCCGATGACGATCGACCGCATGAAAGCGCTGGTGGGACCGGCCATCCGGCACTTTCGCGCCACCGGCGAGTCCAACGCCAGCTTCGACCTGCTGATCGACGAATGCAAACTGATGATGGAACAACCGACCGGCGTGGGCCTGGATGTGCCGCAGTGGTTGGCGGCGCTCGAAGAAGAAGTCGACGCAGTGCTCGAGAACCAGCGCGGGTATACTCAGCGACCACAGTACGACGTGGCGGTCGCTTACCGTTCGGTCAGCAGCGAATCGATCGTCGATCAGCTGACCGCGGCGGCGAAAATCAACAAGACGCTGCACTTGTCTGACCAGTAACGTCGCCCAACTAAAAAACGCCCCTCACCCCCGGCCCCCTCGCCCCGAAGCGGGGCGAGGGGGGAGTAAAGAAATGCGAGGGGCACGCCCTATATTCATCTTCTCTCCCCTCGCCCCGCTTCGGGGAGAGGGG
>JBQCEI010001264.1:0-3369 GCA_051960375.1 Aureliella sp.
CGTTACCTTGCTCCAAGGCGACCTGCTCTTCACGGTGGCCGCCGCGGAAACGCTCGGTGGAGTCGCGGTCGACAAAATCGATGTCATCCTCTTTCGACCGACCCGCGCGGGTGATTACACGTCCGGCACTTTTTCGATCCTGCTGCACGATCCGATGGCCGGCAATCCCATCCGCGATTTCGCCTTGGTCGAAAAATCCACCGTGGTCGCTGGCACGACGCTCAACGCCGGAGATTTTCTGCTCGTTGCCGGCAGTTCCACTTACGACAAAGACGTCACGCGCTATCAAGTTACCGATGTCGGTGCCTCGACCACCTCGGGAACGCGGAGCGAGTTGATCGACGGTGGCAGCGCTGGCATCGGCTTCGGCGTGCAGATCTGGGGTTTGGAGCTGGTGCAGACGACCGCTACGCTGGGCGGTAAAACACTCACTGCCGGACAGTTGTTGATCTCGCTCAATGGCGTAGACACCGTGGGCACGAACAACCTGAGTACCACTGCCTACGACATCTTCGTGCTGGATGTTACGGCGACCGGTACAGGAACCAGTTCCGCTACGGCGACGCTGCTCGTGCAAGGCAGCGATATCGGCCTTGATGCGGGCGGCGAACAATTCGACGGCATCGCGCTTCTGCCACTGAATAGCGCCCCGGTGCTCGATGCAAGCAAGAGCCCCTCGCTCAGCGCGATCAACGAAGATGCCGGAGCTCCGTCGGGCGCAGTCGGGACGCTTGTTTCCAGCCTAGTCGACTTTGCCAGCCCGTCGGGCCAAGTCGATAACGTGACCGACGGTAACACCAGCGACCCACTGGGTATCGCTGTCACCGCGGCCGATACGACCAAGGGCACCTGGTGGTATTCAACCGATGGTGGCACGACTTGGCTCGCCCTGGGCACTCCGTCGAGCACCACAGCCAGGTTGCTGGCAGCTGACGCCAACACGCGCATATATTTTCAGCCCACCGCCAACTACAACGGCACACTCGCTTCGGCTATCACCTTCCGCGCCTGGGATCGCACCTCCGGAACCAACGGCAGCACTGCCGACACGTCAGCCAACGGGGGAACCAATGCCTTCTCTACCGCGACCGATACCGCATCCTTAGTCGTCAATCCGGTCAACGATGCGCCGGTGCTGAGCACTTCCGGCCCTGTCGGCGGTTATCCCACCAACGAGAATACCGCTTCGACGGCAGCAACGGTCAGCAGCCTGTTGACGGCCGGTGGCTATTCCGATGTGGACAGCGGCTCGTCCAGCGGTGTCGCGGTGATCGGCGTCATCGGCAACGGCAAGTTCCAGTACTCGACCGACGGCGTCACCTGGAATGACATCACCTCGGTCAGCAGCACCAATGCGCTGCTGCTCAGCAGCTCGACGCAGGTCCGGTATATGCCCGACGGCCAAAACGGCGAAACGGCATCTGCCATCTATAAAGCCTGGGACCAAACCAGCGGGACCGCCTCCGCCAACGGCACGCCGCATTACGCCGACACCAGTTCATCGGGCGGCACCACCGCATTTTCGACGAACTATACCACCGCCACCATCAGCGTCACGTCGGTCAACGACGCGCCGACGATCACCAGCGGCGCCACGGTAACGCTGATAGGTACCAACGAAGACACGACCTCGAGCGCCACGTTGGCCAGTTCGATCCTGAGCTCCTCCGCGTGGGCCGACGTCGATACGAGCGCCTTGAGCGGGCTGGCCATCACAGCCACCACCGGCAACGGCACGTGGCAGTACTCGACCGATGGCACGAACTGGAACAACTTCGGCGCCGTCTCGTCGACGAGCGCACTGCTGATCACGTCGACGACGCAAGTCCGTTACATCCCCGACGCGAAGAACGGCGAAACGGCGACCTTCAGCTACAAAGCCTGGGACCAGACCACCGGCACCGCTTCGGCGACCGGCGCGCCGAGCTACGCGAGCACTGCCAGCTCGGGCGGCACGGCCGCTTTCTCCGCATCGACGGCTACCGCTTCGATGACGATCACCGCGGTCAACGACGCGCCCACAGCCGTTAGCGATGCGGGTATTGCAATCGAAGCTGGGGGAACTAACAACGGAACCGCCGGCACGAGCGCTACCGGCAATGTGCTGAGCAATGATACCGACATCGATAACGGTGATACCCGTTCGGTCAGCGGCGTAGCGGCCGGAACGGTTGGGTCGGCGAACGGTTCGGTCGGCAGCAGCGTCACGGGCACTTATGGATCAATCAGCATCGGTGCCAACGGCTCGTATACCTACACCGTCGACGAGAACAATGCCACGGTTCAAGCGCTTCGGACGACCAGCGATACGATTCTCGACGTCTTCACCTACACGATAAAAGACGCCGGTGGCCTCGCCAGCACGACTCAGATCACCGTCACGATCAAGGGAGCCAACGACGCGCCGTATGACTTGTCGGCTGGAGCATTGACGATTGCCGAGCAGTCGGCCAATGGCTCGGTCGTAGGTACCGTCACCGGCAGCGACGTCGATAGCGGCGATACGCTTACGTACCAGCTGACCGACAATGCCGGCGGCCGGTTCGCGATCGACAGCACCGGCAAGATCACCGTCGCCGACGGCGCGAATCTCGACTACGAAGCGGCCTCATCGCACACGATCACCGTGCGCGTAACGGATACTGCCGGCGCAACCTACGATGAATCGTTCACCGTCAACCTCACCGACGTCGATGAATTCGATACCGGACCGGTCACCGATGCCAATGGCCCCACCGCAAACGCCGTAGCCGAAAATGCCTCGGTGGGCACCGCTGTAGGCATCACCGCCTCGGCCACCGACGCCGACGGCACGAACAACACGATTACGTATTCTCTCGTCGACAACGATGGAGGTCGCTTCGCGATTGACGGCTCCACGGGCGTCGTGACGGTGGCTGGGGCGATCGACCGCGAAGCCGACGGAGCTAGTCGCACCATCACCGTGCGAGCCACCTCGGCCGACGGCTCCTACACCGATCAGAATTTTTCGATCAGCATCGCGGACGTCGATGAGTTCAATGTCGGCGCGGTCAGCGATAACGATGCGACTGCGAATTCCGTCGCAGAAAACTCGAGCGTAGGGACCGTCGTCGGCATCACTGCGGCAGCCAGCGACGCCGACGCGACGACCAATGCGATCACCTACTCGCTGTTCGATAACGACGGCGGCCGCTTTGCGATCAACAGCTCGACCGGCGTCGTGACGGTAGCCGGCGCGATCGATCGCGAAGCCGACGGCGCCAGCCGCACGATCACCGTGCGAGCCACCTCGGCCGACGGCTCCTACACCGATCAGAATTTTTCGATCAGCATCGCGGACGTCGATGAGTTCAATGTCGGCGCGGTCAGCGATAACGATGCGACTGC
>JBQCEI010001265.1:0-2073 GCA_051960375.1 Aureliella sp.
CGTGTTCCACCAGTCGCCGAGCCAGCAAAGCGCTCTGCCCGAACGTGTGACGTCCATAGCGATCGCGCAACCCGTCCGGCTCGCGGGCGATATCGAAAGCGTCGCGAGCCCGCGTGCTAGTCAACAAATCGAATGCCGCCTGCTGGTGCTCGTCGAGATCTTTCATCATCGGCTCGCTGTCGCAGCGCAGGCGATCGAGCGACTTCATCAGTTCTCTGCGGTCGGCAATCCGCTCGAGCGTCAGATTGCCGGCGAGCGTCAGATTCTTGACGTCGAATTTCTTCTCGTTGGGATCGGAGTCGGCGACGAACGGATTCCAACCGCCGCCGAGATAGGCTGCGTAGTGAAAGAGATTGTCCGTGCCGCCGCGCAAGTGCGGAACGCCGACATAGGGCGGCATGCCTGGCGTGTTGGCGCCGCGCAGGCGTGCTACTGCCGAGCCCATGGCGGGACGCCGCTGCTGGCGGTTGTCGGGAGCGTTGAACGCCGGGCCCTCAAAGCCGGTCAGCATCCAATGATTCCCTTTGGTGTGATCGCCCGTGCCGTGATTGACCGTTCGCACGACCGCCAACTTATCGGCCAAGCGAGCCTGCTCGGGCATCAGCTCGCCGAACTGAATACCCGGTACGCTCGTCGCGATCGCTCCGAAGGGGCCACGATACTCGGCCGGGGCTTGCGGTTTCGGGTCCCAAGTTTCCATGTGCCCCGGACCACCGCTGAGCCAAAACAGAATGACGTTCGAGCCCGCGGCGGAAGGACGAACGGCACCGAGCGCTTGAAGCTGCTGCAGCTGCGCCAGCGTCAATCCGCCAACACCTAGCGCCCCTGCTTGGAGAAAGCAGCGACGTGAACGAGCGCGGGGATGCGGCATGCCGATTCGGAAAGCGGGCGCGGTCATGGAAATGGCTCGCTGTGTTCGTTCAACGCGTTCTCACAACGCACACCATCCTACCGACTGCACCACGCAAAAGAAACAAGTAACCCGACGCGTAAGCGAGGGACGAACCCGGCGGCAAGCCTTCCCAACTCTTCTCCGCATCCTCCGCGGTAAAACGGAGTTACCGCCAGCGCGGAATCAGCATCGGCACCCGGCGTCGATACTCGGCGTAGTCGGGATGAAAGGCGACCAGATCGCGCTCTTCGAACCGGATGGCGATCAAGATGTAAAGCGTCAGCGAAGCGGCGAACAACAGATGCGCCGCGGTCATCGTCGGCGTCGCCCAAAACACCAGCAACCAGCCGACATACAACGGATGCCGGACAACGCGGTAGGGCCCCGGCGTAGCAAAGTGCAGCGGCGTGTAGGGCTGGCCGCGGAACTGCAACCACACCTGCCGAAGCCCGAACAAATCGAAGTGGTTGATTAGAAACGTCGCCACCAGTACCAGCAGCCAACCGATGCCAAACAGCACCCACATCGTTGATCGCAGCACCGGTCCATGCATGTCCCAGACGATGCCGCCCAGCGGTTGCCAGAACCAGAACATCAGCCCCAGCGCAATGCAAGTGGCCAACACGTACGTGCTACGCTCAGCACTCTCGGGAACCAACCGCGTCCACTGCCGCTTGAAAGCCGGCCGCGCCATGACGCTGTGCTGCAACGCAAAGAGCAGCACCAACAAGAGATCGATCGCTAGAGCTTTGCCTAGCGAAGCAGTCGCCGGCCCATCGAGCTTCGTCGGCACGATGAAGCCACCGATGAATCCGACGGCATACAGAAACACCAAGAAGAAGGCCGCGTAACAAGCCAGCCCATACAGCAATACGACATACCGCAACATACTCGCCCTCGCTTTCGTTAGGAGTGTTCCTACTGCATTGCCGTCGCGAGCATCCGCCGGCCAAAAAATCTTGACCGAGAAGTGCCGTAAAGCGCATCCTGGCATAAACGAGCACAACGAAACTGAAAACGCGTTGCGAGTTTGCGATTTTGCGGGGAGTATTTTTCAATCGTCAAATTCACGGACCGATTGCCGCATGTGCTGGATTGTCATGGGCACGAACTGCAGACTGTTATTAGCGGCCCGGAGGGCCCGCCGTCAGTAGCCCGGGGCGGAAGCCCCGGGAATGCGA
>JBQCEI010001266.1:0-14245 GCA_051960375.1 Aureliella sp.
ACCCGCCCAGAGTTGTTCGATAGGAGCCTTGCGGGCCGACTAGGCGGCGCCGGTCTTCGGCTTGCGAGCCGCGCGGAACGGCATGCCCATCATTTCCAATAGCAAGAAAGCTTGCTCGTTGGTCTGCGCGGTGGTGCAGATGGTGATGTTCATCCCCTGCGGACGCGTGTACTTGTCCGGGTTCA
Source organism: Aureliella sp. (assembly GCA_051960375.1). Classification (GTDB taxonomy): domain Bacteria; phylum Planctomycetota; class Planctomycetia; order Pirellulales; family Pirellulaceae; genus Aureliella. The sequence continues at coordinate 186 of JBQCEI010001266.1, forward strand.
GCTCGGGGAACACCAGCTGCTCGGACAGGCCGAGGCTGTAGTTGCCGTTGCCGTCGAACGCGGTGCGGCTGATGCCGCGGAAGTCGCGAACTCGCGGCAGCACGATGCTGATCAGCCGGTCGAGGAACTCGTACATCCGCTGGCGACGCAGCGTGACTTTGCAGCCGATCGGCATGCCTTCACGCAGGCGGAAGCCGGCGATCGAGTGACGCGAGTGGGTCACCAGCGGCTTTTGGCCGGTGATGTCGGTCATCGCGTCGACCGCCAGTTCGAGATTCTTCTTGTCCTGCACTGCCGAGCCGACGCCCATGTTGACGACGATCTTGGTCAAGCGGGGCAGGGCCATTGGATTGGTGATGCCGAGCTGCTTGGCAAGCGCCGCGCGAATCTCGGTTTCGTACCGTTCTTTTAATCGTGGGGCCATGACCTACGGATCCTAGTCCGACTAACTGTGATTCGATTGATAAACTGTTCTGGGTCTGGTTGGGGCTGGCCAGGGCGAGTGGCTTGGCCGGCCCGAATCGCGAGCGATTTTACTTTTTGGTGGCGTACTTGGGGTTGGCCGGCGAGAGGGCGCCCATCGTCGCACCGCTCTTCTTGCTGAAGCGTTCCTTGCTGCCGTCGGCCAGGTAGCGAACACCGACGCGGGTCGGCTTGCCGGTCTGCGGGCAGATCAGCATGACGTTGCTCATGTCGATGAACGACTCTTTGGACAACCGGCCGCCCTGCGGGTTCTTCTGGCTTCGCTTGACGTGCTTGTAGACACGGTTGACCCCTTCGATCACAACGCGGGAATTCTCGCGATCGACTTTGAGGACCTTGCCGCGCTGACCCTTGCTAGCGCCTGCGATAACGATGACTTCGTCGTCTACTCGGATATGCATTTTCAAACGACCTCACTGGCCAAGCTGACGATCTTCATGAAGTTGCGATCGCGAAGTTCGCGAGCCACGGCGCCGAAGATACGGGTGCCGCGCGGATTGGAATCCTTATCGATCAGCACCACGGCGTTGCTGTCGAAGCGAATGTAGCTGCCATCGACGCGGCGCGTCGGCTGCTTGCACCGCACCACGACCGCCCGCACAACGGCTTTCTTCTTGATGTCGCTGCCAGCGATCACGCTCTTGACCGAGCAGATGATCACGTCGCCCAGTCCGGCGTAGCGCCGGCGCGACCCGCCCAGCACCTTGATACACATCACTTCGCGTGCACCGGTGTTGTCGGCGACGGCCAGTCTGGTTTCCTGTTGGATCATGGCTTATCGATTCGCAAAGTCGAAAAATCGGATTATCGAAACTGGTTAAATGCTTACTGGGCTTCGCCCTGGCCTTCGCCGCCGGAGAGCTGCGAAAGAGTCTGAATCTGCTCTTCGCCCAGCTGAGTGCGGCGAGCCTGACGCAGGGCAGCCACGTCGACTTCTTTGTTCTTCTCGACGATGCGGACCAACGTCCAGCGCTTCAGGCGGCTCAGCGGTCGGCTCTCTTGGATCTCGACCAGGTCGCCTGCGGCCGATTCGTTGTTCTCGTCGTGCACGTGGCACACGGTGCGACGGCGGACGAACTTGCCGTACTTCGGATGGCGCACCAAGCGGTTGATTTCAACCCGCCGCGTCTTGGAGCACTTGTCGCCGGTGACGACCCCTGTCAATATTCGCGCTGGCATAACTAGCCTGTTCCCAACGTTGATCTATCGTGACTAACTGAAATCGTGTATCTGTTCTGAAGCGACACTGCCGCGGCAGCCCGGGCCCAAGGACCGGAGCGTTCCAGGCGGAAACGCTGCCGGCCTGTCACTGCCGAACGGCCTAACGCTTGCCGCGTGCCCGCTCGGTTTGCAGCGTGCGCACTCGGGCGATCGTGCGGCGGTTGCGACGCAGTTCGCTCGGAGCATCCAGCTTTTCGGTCTGGCTTTGCACACGCATGCGGAACAGCTGCTGGGCCGCTTCTTTGGCGGTCAGTTCGAGCTGTTCATCGCTCATTTCTCTAAGTTCGGAAGCCTTCATCGAAGTCGCTCCTCTCCGCTACGAATGTCAAAGGTCTGCGGCCAGTGGGCTTAGGCCGGACGTCGGCGAACCAGACGTACCGGAATAGGCATCTTGGCTGCCAAACGTGCGAAGCAAATTTTGGCTTGTTGTTCGGTCACACCGGCCAGTTCGTAGAGCACGGTGCCGGGCTTGACCACCGCCACCCAATGCTCAGGCTCCCCTTTGCCTTTACCCATACGCGTTTCCAGCGGCTTGGATGAAATCGGCTTGTTGGGGAAGATGCGAATGTAGAGCCGACCTTCACCGCGCACATATTGTTGTGCTGCGATACGTCCGGCCTCGATCGTCCTGGCTTTGATCCACCCGCCTTGGGTGGTCTGCAGGCCAAAGTCGCCGAAGACGACTTTGTTACCACGAGTCGCATTACCTTTTATACGTCCTCTTTGGCTTTTTCGATGCTTGACCCGCTTGGGCATCAGCGCCATCGCTCGAGTCTCCCGCGTCAGTACCTTGATTGACCAATACTTGAATTCCAATATTGCCTTGAGGCGTTGAAGCCTCGGCAAATCCGTAATCGATCTTCGCCTGAATCGTGCTCAGCGGCAGCGAACCGGCGTTGGCCTTTTCGCGGCGAGCCATTTCAGCTCCACCGAGTCGGCCGGCCAACTGGACCTTGATGCCTTTGGCACCGGCGTCCATCGTCGTTTCGATAGCCCGCTTCATCGTCCGGCGGAAGTTGGCACGCTTGGCCAACTGCTGGGCGATGTCTTCGGCGACCAGCTGAGCTTGCACTTCAGGCCGCGAGACTTCCTCGATCTTCAGGTTGACGCGACGGCCGATCAGCGACTGCAATTCTTCCTGCAGGGCTTCGACGTCTTGTCCCTTCTTGCCGATGATGTATCCAGGCCGGGCGACGTACAGCATCACGCGAACTTCGTCGCGGGTGCGTTCGATCTCGATGCGATCGATGCCGGCGCTGCGATACTGCTGTCCCTTCTTGGGGTGATTCTTGATGAACTTGCGGATCTTCTGATCTTCGACCAGCAGATCGGCGAATTCTTGCTTGGAAGCATACCAGCGGCTCTTCCAACCAACGACCACACCGGTGCGAAAGCCGACTGGATTAACTTTTTGTCCCATGATGGTTTCTCGCTCTTACATTTCTTCCAGCGACTGGAGCACGACCGTGATATGCGAGGTGCGACGCAGGATTCCGTAGGCCATGCCGCGGGCTCGAGGTCGGATGCGCTTGAACATCGGACCGCCGTCGATGCGGGCGTCGGTGATCACCAGTCGCTCGGCGCTGGCGGTCTTGCCTTTGTTCTGATCGGGATCCTGAGCGTTGCCGACGGCGCTCTTGAGGACCTTCTCCAGCATCCGCGCTCCGCGGTGCGGCTGGTACTTCAAAATATCGAGGGCTTCGTCCGCGAACTTGCCGCGCACCAGGTCGGCGAGCGGGCGCACTTTGCGGGCGCTGATGCGTGCAAATCGATGTGTCGCTTGGAACGCCATTGCGCGTCCTCTCCCAAACTTAAGAACCAGTTGAACTGCTTACTTCTTGCCACCCTTGCCGCCGTGGCCGCGGAAGGTTCGCGTCGGCGCGAACTCTCCCAGCTTGTGACCGACCATGTCTTCGGTCACAAACACTTTCATGTGCTGCTTGCCGTTGTGAACCATGAAGGTCACGCCGACGAACTCGGGAACGATCGTGCATCGCCGCGCCCAGGTGGTGATGGCTGCGCCGCTGCCTGCCTCTTGGACCTTTACGACCTTCGAGTAAAGCTTCGGATCGACGAACGGACCTTTTTTAGCTGAACGACCCATTGGGTTTTCCACTCAACGCAAGTTGACTTGTTTCGGATATGCTCAGCCCGCACGCGTCCAGCCATCTAGGCCGATGCCGCTGGCGGGCGGGTGTTCCCGTTGCTACCGCAGTTTCAACTGGCCATAGCGACGCGAACGACGACGACGAATGATCGAGGAGTTGCCGGGCTTGCGCGGCGTACGGGTAGCTCCACCCTTGGCCGACTTGCCTTGAGGGCTGACCGGATGGCGACCGCCCTTGGTTCGACCTTCACCACCACCGTGCGGGTGATCGATCGGGTTCATGGCGGTACCGCGGACGTAAGGCCGAATCCCCTTCCAACGATTGCGGCCGGCTTTGCCGATGACGACCGCGTCGTGATCGGGATTGCTGGTCCGTCCGATGGTGGCTCGGCAGTTGCCGGGCACGCGGCGGATTTCACCGCTGGGGAGCGACAGCTGAGCCCAATCGGCTTCGCGGGCCATCAGCGTGGCCAGCGTACCGGCGCTGCGGCAGAGCACTCCACCGCGACCGGGCTGCATCTCGATGCAGAACACTTCGGTTCCTGGCGGCATGTGCTTCATCGGCATGCAGTTGCCAACCTTCGGCGGCGCGTCGGCGCCGTTGTGCACCGTGTCGCCAGCCTTCTGGCCGTCGGCGGCAATGACGTACCGCTTCTCGCCGTCGGCGTAGACCAGCAGAGCAATGCGGCTCGAGCGGCTTGGATCGTACTGGATCGAATCAACGCGAGCGGGAATACCGTCCTTGTCGCGCTTGAAGTCGATGATGCGATACTGCTGCTTGTGACCACCGCCGCGATGGCGAGCGGTGATCTTGCCTTGGTTGTTGCGGCCGCCCGTCTTCTTCTTGCGAACCAGCAGGGCCTTCACCGGCTTGGCGCCTGGTGTCAGTTCGGCAAAGTCGCTGACCGACGCGTTGCGGCGTCCGGGCGAAGTTGGTCGGTACTGTCGAATACCCATTTTGATCGAAACCTTTAAACGCTCTTGTTTTGCAACAGGTCAGTTAGCCAACCGGGCCTGTGCCGTATATTTCAGTCCGAAGCGAAAGCCCACGGCAGCCTTGCCGCCTGCGGCTTAGAAGAAGTCGATGCGGCTGTCCGGCGCGAGCTTGACGATCGCCTTCTTCCACGTGCGAGTCACCCCTTGGCGACTGCGGAAGCGACGCGTCTTGCCCAGGCGATTCTGGGTTCGCACGCCGACCACTTGCACATTGAACAACTCTTCTACAGCTCGCTTGACGTCGGTCTTGGTCGCCTGCGGGTGCACTTCAAAACCGTAGGCGTTGTGCCGCGTGGCTTTGTGGACGCCCTTTTCGGTGACCAGCGGACGGTAGATCACCTGATGCGACTCAAGCTGCAAACCGCTCGTCGGAGTATTGGCTGATTCACTCATCTGTTTTACCCAATCCAATCTCAGCTAAACCTGCGGCCGGCATCCCTCGCGGTCGGCCTCGCCGCAGCACATTTCTTTCCAGCGGCCCCAATTAAGCGGCCGTCTGATTCTCCGACTTGGACTTGATCAGTTCCACGGCCGCTTTGGTCAGCAGCACCTTGCGGGGACGCATGATCGCCAGGGCGTTCAGGTCCGCTACGGGGCTGACGGTCAGGCCGGGGATGTTGCGACCGCTCATGTATACGTTCGGGGCATGCGCCTCGGTAGCCACCAAGGTCGACTGGCCAGCCAGGCCGAGCGCCTTGAGCACCGTAGCCAATTCGCGAGTCTTCGGAGCAGCCATCTCGAGGCGATCGATGACGACGACTTGGCCGTCGATCAGCCGCGAAGCCAGCGCCATCTTGGTCGCGGCGCGAATGGCCTTCTTGGGCAAGCGATAGTAGAACGAGCGCGGACGCAGCTGCATGGCGTGACCACCACCGCGACGCTGGGGAGCGCGGCGCGAACCTACGCGAGCGTTACCGGTTCCCTTTTGGCGATACAGCTTCTTGGTCGAACCGGAAACTTCGCCGCGAGCCTTGGTGCGCTTGGTGCCCAGTCGCAGATTGGACTGGTACATCACCACCGCGTCGTGCAGCAGCTGCTTGCTGATTTTCGGAGCGATGGCTGCCGGGTCGATGTCGATCGTTCCGACCTCTGCGCCACTGCGATCATAGACAGGAAGAGTAACCATGTTTCGTACCAACCAAACCTGCTCGTCAACTCAAACCCGTGCGAACGATCCATCACCGCTCGCCAAACACGCCGCAAAAACTATTGTTTCGACTTAGCCGACTTTGTTCGTCTCGCGAACAACCACGTACACGCCGGTCGGCACGGGGAACGCGCCATGTACCAGCACCAGGTTGTTATCGACGTCGACGCGAGCCACCTTGAGATTGCGGGTCGTCACGCGGTCGTTGCCGTAGCGACCAGCCATCTTCTTGCCGCGGAAAGTACGGCCGGGATAGGTGTTCATGCTGGTACCACCGCCGTGGCGAGGCACCTTCTTAACACCGTGCGTGGCCCGCTGGCCGTGAAAGTTGTGCCGCTTCATCACGCCGGCATAACCACAGCCCTTGCTGGTACCGGTGACGTCGACAGCCTTGACACCTTCGAGGATGTTGGCGGCGACGACAGCGCCGACCTCGAGGCCATCGGCCGGACCGCGGAGCTCGCGAACAAATCGCTGCGGCTCGCAGTTCGCCTTGGCTACCGGAGCGACGCCAGCGGCGGCCACTTGCTTGGCGCGGCGGCTGCCGATGTCGGCAACATGACCGCGCTCGCTGCGGCTAGAGAGCCGGCGCGGCTTATCAAGAAAACCCAACTGGACTGCTTCGTAACCATCGCGCTCGGGGGTGCGCAATTGCAACACACGACATGGCCCAACTTCGATAACCGTCACCGATACAGCGGTGCCGTCATCCTGGAAAATCTGCGTCATGCCGACCTTTCGGCCGAGTATACCCTTTGCCATTGCTCTATTTTCCCACTCGAACGCTTGCCACCGGGGACCCGCTGCTCAATTCCAACTGAGGACCGTTCCATCAGAGGAATCGCGCGGCTGTTACCCCAATAGCTTCCGTGTCATAGTTCTATCCAGGTTCGCCAACAAACAAGACCCAAACAGCCACCGCGACTGCGAACAGCCGCCGGCGACAATCGCACGCGCCAGACGCCTTAGCGGCCGGCGGTTGCCTTGATCTTGATATCCACACCAGCCGGCAAGCTCAACTTATTGAGTGCCTCGATCGTCCGCGCCGTGGCTTGCTTGATGTCGATCAAGCGTTTGTGCGTGCGGATCTCGAACTGCTGACGCGCTTTTTTATCGATGTGCGGGCCGGCCAGAACCGTGTACCGCTCAACGCGCGTCGGCAAGGGAATCGGTCCATGCACTTCCGAATGCGTCCGCTTGGCCGTTTCCACGATTTCCTGAGCGCTCTGATCGAGGACGGAATGATCGTAGGCTTCCATTCGGATTCGAATTACTTCGTGCGATCCACTGGACACAGATTGAACCCTCTGCAGCGACTGTTCTCTATCGGCAAAAATCACCACCCAACGCAGCCGAAACGATCGACGGGTGGCCGATTTGTTTCTCGCTTAAAAGTTGGAAGCGAGCGAGTTTATGTTCCCTATCAGTGACCGTCAACGCCAAAAGAGAGTCGCTGTTCTAAGTTTTTTCGGCGACGCACTTTTCCGAGGCTGCGACGGCTACTCCATGCGGAAGCGATCGTCCTCTTGATCTTCCCGCGGCAACCAACTGGCCAGCTTTCGGCCCGCCAACTGCACTGCCCGCGCGGCTGCTGCGAGGATCATCGGCATCGAATAGCACAGAATCAAAAATACGATCTGCCTGAAGCGGTTTTGATCCTCATCGCCCGGCGCCACGGTACGCCCAAGCCACGCATTCAGCTCAGTCGTCACCGAAGGCAGAAACAACGCATAGCCGACCAGCGCCGTTCCGGCCGCCGCCACGACCATCAATAGCAGCATCCAGTCGACGCCGAAGGTGAACCCGCGCGGCGGTGGCGAAAAAGGGGACTGCGTCGAAGACATAGGCAGGCTTCAGGGGTCAGGCGTCAGGCTTCAGGCGTCACGCTTCAGTGGGGTGGGGAACGCGAACGGGCAGTGTACCGCGCCGCGGAGCCGGCGACACGTGGGGACGAGCACGAGGATGAGGATGATAGATGGTTTCGGGGCGAGCCCGTCACCGGTCTTCTCTCCCCCTCGCCCCGCTTCGGGGAGAGGGGGCCGGGGGGTGAGGGGCTGGAGCGCCGACGGGTACCGCTTTGGCGGACCAGCGATGGTTTATCCGGCTCTGTGGCGGGTGCGTCCCTCGCTTACGCGTCGGGTTACAAGAAGAGCGCAGTCGAGCACGAGCACGAGCACGAGCACGAGCACGAGCACGAGCACGAGCACGAGCACGAGCCTGAAGCCTGAAGCCTGAAGCCTAAATTTGACTTCCCTTCCTATTCCCCTTAGGCTGATGTTTGGCCCAGGACGGGACGGCAAGTAAAATCAGACTGGTCTTGGCCCCCCTTTTCCCTTTCGCCGTTTGCCTCGGGCAAGGCCCCGGCGCGGGCTGACGCCCCTGGTTCGCGATCTCTTCTCTGGAAGCATGGATGAATCACGTCGCATCGGACGACAGCTCGCCCACCGGCGAGCCCCCAGCTTCGAAATTGACAGGGCCCGGCTCTGCCGCCGGGGCGGATGGCTCTGGCTCGAGCGCACCGGGCTCCAGTACTCCGCAGCGGGGATCGACCGGCTCCAGCTTCTCTCGACCCGCTCTGGTCAGCTTCGGTTCGGCTCAGACGCAGTTGCTCCCGTCCGAGCCTGCCGAGGGTTCGGCGCGATCTTTGATCGAGGTGCCCACCGGCGATATCGAACGTGATCCGACCGTCATCAGCCAGCGGCCGATCGCCGCGCCGGCCGATTTTGCACGCTCGCTCTCGCTAATTGAGCTAGCTCGCTCGCTCGAGGGGCGACAGCTGCATCACTTTGCCGTCGGACGCATGATCGGTGGCGGCGGCATGGGAGCGGTCTTCCGCGGCCGCGACCTCCGGCTGGACCGCGACGTCGCCATCAAAGTCATTCCCGAATCGCGCCGCGACCCGGAGACGCTGCGGCGGTTTCGCATGGAAGCCCAAAGCGCCGCTCGGCTCGACCATCCCAACATCGCTCGCGTGTACGACATCGGCGAGGACGAAGCCTGGAACTATATCGTCTTCGAGTTTATCGATGGCATCAACTTGCGCGACCTGGTGCAGATGGATGGACCGATGAGCATCGACGATGCGGTCTTCACCACGCGCCAGGTGGCCGAAGCGTTGCAGCATGCTCACGATCGCGACGTGGTCCATCGCGACATCAAGCCCTCCAATGTGATCATCACGCCGACGGGCATCGCTAAAGTGGTCGACATGGGCCTGGCTCGCAACACCGCCATGGACCGTTCGGCGGCCGATCAAACGGCCAGCGGCGTCACGCTCGGAACGTTCGACTATATCTCGCCCGAACAAGCTCGCGACCCGCGCGACGCCGACGTGCGCAGCGACTTGTATTCGCTCGGCTGCACCTTGTTCTATATGCTGACCGGCCAGCCGCCGTTCCCCGACGGAACGGCTCTGCAGAAACTGCTCAACCACGGCAGCCAACCGCCACCGGATCCGCGTCAATGGCGCGACGATATCAGCGACCAACTCTATGCGGTGCTCGCCAAGTTGATGGCCAAGCGACCGGCCGACCGCTACCAGAAGCCGCTCGAACTGATCAACGACCTGCTGCTGATCGCTCAGTTGGAAGGTCTGCCGCGAAGTCGTTCGCCGGGCTCGATTCTCCTGCGGCCAACCGTTGCCCAGCGCACGTTGCTCGAGACGCACTTGCCGTGGCTCGTGCCGATGTCGGTGCTGATCATCAGCGCGTTTTGGTTGCAAAGCGCCGATTCGCTCACTTCTTCCCTCGAATTGCCAGTGCCGACTTTCCGGGCGGCTCAGGCCTCCGCCGCGCCGGCGTCGACCTTGAATGAAACAACCAGCCGCAGCACCGATTCAGCCGCCTCGCAGCTCGCGCCGCCGCGCGACGCGGCGCGACCCAGCTCGGCACTGCTGCCGAGCCTCCCGACCACTAGCGCGACATCGCAAGTGATCGAACCTCCGTTGCGAGCCGAGGTGATCGAGCCAGGCTCAGGGTCGCTGCGGAGCACTTCTGGAACGACTCCCGCGACCGGCGCAGGCCCCGTCGTGCCGCTGGCTGGGCAAGCTCCGCAGGTGATCGATTTGACCTCGGAGCACGTCTCGGCCTCGGCAGCCAATACGTTGAACGGCCTGCGCAATCGCATGTCGGGCTCGCAAACGCCCGGCGTTTCGACTGGAGCGGGCGAACGGGAACCGGCGAGCGATGTTGCGACGGCCGGCACTTCGGCCCTGAGCGGCAATGCGTATGCGCCGGCAAGCTCCGGCGCGTCGCCCACGCCAGGCGCCGGCTCAGTCGCCATGCCGGTCGAATCGCTCGAAGGACACGTGGAACCTCGGCTCCCTTCGCCGCTGGCCCGCGACACGATCGTCGTCAGCTCGTCCGAGCCGAGCGAGCTAAGCAGCAACACTCTGTGGTCGGGCTCCCTGTCGGAAGCTCTCGCGCGGGCGGCCATGATTCCCGAAGTGCGCGTGATCGAGCTGCGGGAATCGGTCGAACTGAACCACGTGATCGCGATTCCGCGCTCTGGACTTACGCTGCGAGGCGGTCCGGGCATCGAATTGGTACTCAACGGCGAGCAAGTCTACGGAATGGGTTGGGAATCTTGGATCGAGGTTCAGCGCGTGGCCTTTCGCTGCCAGCGCGTCCACTTCGTCTGCCGCAACAACATGCGCCAAACCCAAGCCGTTTTTGCTTTGCGAGCCGGCGGCCAACTCGAGCTTACCGATTGCATCGCGACGATGGACAGCAACCACGGCGCTCCGCTGGGCTCGTGCATCCTGGTCGGCGAATCCGATCCGCAGCGCGACGTAGGAATGCCGCTCGGCTCGAGCGCGCCGCCGTTGAGCGAAGATTCGGCGATGCCAAGCTTCGGCGCCAAGTCGAGCTCGACCTTGGGAGGCCTGTCGAGCGACATGCCCGTCTTGTCCGATTCCAGCAGCTCCAGTCCGACCGGTTCGAACACAATCGGCGCGAGCTCGCTTGGCACTAGCGGGGCAAGCTCCGCGCCAGCCGGCTCGAGCGGCCTGACCAGCGCTGGCATGCCGAATGTTGGCCAGTCGAGCGGCGGCGTGTCGGCTGACGCCGAGCCGGTGTCGATTGCGCTGAGCGGCTGCGTCGTTCGCGGCCATCAAAACCTGGTGGCGATGCGAACCGCTTGCCGGGCCGAGATTACGCTCGAAAAAACGTGCGCGATCCTCGAAGGGCGAGTGTTGACGATTCGCGGACTCGATCAGGATCGCATGCCGCCAGTGGTGCGGCTGAGCATGAAACTATCGACGCTCGTGTGTCGGCAAGGTTTTGCGCTCGTGCAAACCGGCTTTGCGCTGCGAGCTCCGCTGACGCTGATGCGGAAAGCCGACCTGTGCGCCTTTTGGTCGCCCGCCTTGGTCCCGCACATCGTCGTCGATGGCATGGCCGATCAAGGCGTGCTCGATGAGCTGCTGCAGCTGCGCGGCGAGGAGAATGCGTACGATCAGAACATCGAAACCTTGTGCCAGTGCCGATTTGCCGACGGCAAGCACATTGATTTCAGTTTCCGCGACGCGCCGGGCGAATGGTTTCGTGAGCGTGGCAACGACAACTCGCTGCGCTGGCAAAACGCTGTGCCCCCTGACCGTCCGCTGGAAGAACAGATGCCAGAAGACTATCGCCTCCGCGCCGGGATGTTCATGCCCGGCTTCCCCCCATCGGCCGGCGCACCCCCTCAACTGGATGGCGCCGGGCAAGATTAAATGTTGCCTAAGCGCCCGGTCCGCTTGATTTTAACGCCGAGGCTGTGCACACTTGCAACGTCGTCTGCCCCAATACAAGCCCGCCCCGGCGCGCTTCCAACCCACCTCAGGGGCATGTATTTCTGTTTTCGTCCACCAAGTTGAAATTGGCGGGCGTAGAACTCGCCAAGTTTGAAACTGGACCGTTGACTCTAGGAGATTGCTGAATGAAGAAGATTTTCGTCATGTTGGTAATGCTCGGACTGGTAGCCGGCACGGGCATGCCTGCATTCGCCTACAAGCAACTGAACGACAAGTTCAAAGAGCTCTATGCGGCGCCAGATTCGAAGGACGCTTCGGATGACTTCAAGAAACTGGTCGCAGAAGCCAAGTGCAACGTCTGCCACGTCCAGGGTGCGAAATCGAAGAAAGAGCGCAACCCGTTCGGCGTCGCGCTGCACGAAGTGATCGAGGAAGAAAAGTTCCCGGTCAAGGACTTCAACAAGAAGCCTGAAGCCTACGCCGATCAGATCAAGGCCATCTTCAAGAAGGCGGTCGAGAAGAAGGCCGGCAGCACCGGCAAGACCTTCGCCGAGCGCATCAAGGCTGGCGAACTGCCCGGCGGCGACAAGGACGGCAAGGGCCTGCCAGGAGCCAAATAGTTCCTCCGCGCTACTGCCATCGATGAAAATCAATCGCGGCCAAGTGTTACCTCACTGCAAAGCAGGTTAACACTTGGCCGTGTGTCGTTTGGGCCTCGCTTCCTAATTTTCCTCCGCGCTCTCCGCGTCCTCCGCGGTTAAATTCTTTTCCCAATGTCCCCAGGAACCCGCACATGCACCACATTCTTCGACGCTGCTTTCTCCTACTGACCGTTACCTTGCTCAGCGCCTCGGCCGCCGTGGCTGAAGAAGGACAAAGCGACTGGAAAGAGCTGTTCGACGGCAAGACGTTCGATGGCTGGAAAGCCAATGAGAACCCCGATAGCTGGAAGATCGAAAACGGCGCCCTGGTCGCCCATGGTCCGCGCAGCCACCTGTTCTACGTCGGCGAGGACAAGCCTTTTAAGAACTTTCACCTGAAGATCGACGTAAAGACTACACCGGGCAGCAACGGCGGAATCTACTTTCACACCAAGTACCAGAAATCGGGCTGGCCGAAGTACGGTTACGAATGCCAGGTCAACGTCAGCCAGGCCGATCCGAAGAAGTCCGGCGGCCTGTACTCGACCGACGATGTGAGTGCCGACGAACTGAAGGAGAATGGCATCAAGGACGATGAGTGGTACACTCAGGAAATCATCGTCCAAGGCCGCCATATCGTGCTGAAGATCAACGGCAAGACGCTGACCGATTACACCGAACCGGAAAACAAACCGGCGTTCAGTGAGGAGTTCGAACGTCGCTTGAGCGAAGGAACCTTTGCTCTGCAGGCGCACGATCCGGACAGCAAGGTCTACTTCAAGAACATTCGCGTGAAGCGTTTGCCGTAAAGCCGGTTGGAAGTTTTTGAAACACAGAGGCACAGAGGTCGCAGAGAAACGGTCGCTCGATAACGGGCTCTGTGCTCTCTGTGCCTCTGGGTTTTCCGTTCCCCAGCGCGATCGTTTGACGAGTTGTATCACGACGAGACCCAACGATTCGGAGCTCATCCCTTTGCGACTTCTCTCCCGTGTCGGAAGCGAACGAATCTCTCCGAGCGATGGTCTTTCGGCGCGGCTCCGCGCTGCCTCCGCAGCGTTGATTCTGCTGCTGTGCTTCCCTGCACTGTCTGCGCGTGGGGCTGACGAAAAACCCTCCGCAGCCAGCGACGCGCTCGATGTCGCAGTCGGCATCGAGGGGGTCTGGAAGATCGGCCACGTGACGCCGATTCGCGTCGGTCTCCCTGCCGCCATCGCAGCCACCGCCGCATCGATCGAAGTCGCGACCGTCGACGGCGATGGGGTGGCCGTCACCTATGTGCAGCGCCTCGAGCCACGCGGCGACTCCGCTTCTTCCGACGCGTACTGGTGCTCAGCGACGATCGGCCGCGGCGATCATCCGCTCAGCGTCCGCGTGTGCGATGCTGCGGGAAAGAGGCTGGCCGAGCGCGAGCTGGACGGAAGCGAACTCGGCCAAGCGCTCCCGCCGACTCAGCCTTGGATCGTGGCGCTGGGCAGTTCGCTCGGAGTGGAAGCGACCAGCCACAGCCTCGCCTCGAGCGAGCTGCCGAGCTTTTCCACAACCGTAGTCACCGATCCGCGAGCCCTCCCCGATTCCTGGAACGGCTTGTCGGGATGCGATGTGCTGATCATCGCAACGAGTAATCCAAGCAGCTCATCCCGCGGTGGTTCAGCCGATGCCGGCGCAGGCAGCGTGCCGCTGGTATCTGAGCTCGCCGAGTCTCAGTGGCGGGCGATCGAGGATTGGATTTCG
>JBQCEI010001267.1:0-2494 GCA_051960375.1 Aureliella sp.
CGAACATCGTCGCCAGGTGCGCTGCCGGAATGCTCTGTTCTTGCTCGAGTTCCAGATAGGGATCGAGGATTCTCAGCCCCTCGCAGATGAATGCGTCAAGTTAGAACTGGTTGTCGCGTGCCTGAGCCGCGCAGAGCATCTGGGTGAAGTTAAAGAAATCCTGGTTGCCTTCACCGGCGCCGAAGTAGACGCCGACGCGGGTCGGATCTTGAATCGCATCGAGCAGGCCGGAGTCTTGCATCGCTTGCTGGGCGGCGCCAGCGGCGAACTTGGCATGGCGGCCGCGTTTCTTCCAGAGGGCCGGATCGTCGACGCTGTCGGAGACGTCCCAGTTGCGGATCTCGGCAGCGATCTTCGTCGGGTACTGCGACGCATCGAAGATCGAAATGTTGCCCACGCCGCTGCGACCGGCCAGCAGCGCTTCCCAAACGCCGCTCACTGTATTGCCCAGCGGGTTAATCATTCCCAAACCGGTAACCACCACCCGCCGCCGCGATGCCATGCGCACTTAAATCCCTTAGTAAATCAGTTACTAGTTTCTAGTTGCTAGTTACTAGTTCTTGAATGGTTAAATCCCGGTCATGGACCGGCCGCCGGCTGTTCAACTAGCAACTAGCTTCTAGCAACTAGCTTCTAAACCAGCGGTGTTAGATCATACGCGGCGACTTCCTTGCCTTCCTGATCCAAGATGGCCTTGGGGGGCAGGATGCGATTGCCTTGCTGGTCGACGGCTACTTCGAATAGCTTCATCACCCGCAGCATGCGCATCAGCCCGACCGGGTCGAAGAACGACGTTTCGCCGTAGCTTTCGTCGAGCTTGGCGAAGGTCAGCTCAAAGCGGCCTTGCAGCTCGTCGCCGACGTGCGTCTGGCCCTCGACGATCGCCCCATCGGGCTGGACACTCTGGAGCCGAGCGGTCAAGCGGAGCTGGTCGCCCGGTTCCACCAAGCGAAAGAACTCGGCTTTGCTGACCTTGGCCAGCACGATGCGGGCTTCAAAGTCTTCCAACTGCGAGAGCAGCAAGCCGCCAGTCTGCGCCATGCCTTCGATGATCAGGCTGTGGGGATAGTGCGGCTTGCCGGGCAAGTAATCGTCGAGCGGCTCTTCGGCGAAGGTGATGTTCTTCAGCGCAACGGCTTCAACACCCGACACGAATCGCTCGAACCGATCGATCCAAAACCATCTCATGAGTCGTAAGCAATCGCTCTTGGTTTAGAGTTTGCTTTCCACGTAACGACACAGGTCGTTGACGGTCAGCAAGTTACCGAAGTCTTGAACGCGAGGATTCTGTTCGAACTTGCTCAGGTCCGCCCAGGGCAAACGCTTCTTCAGCTCGGCCAGCCCGCCCGGGGTGACCTTGCCGTTTTCGACGTAGGTGGCGTTGGTGAGAATGTCGTCCGGGAAGAGCTCTTCGCGCGGAATCGAAATGCCGAAGGCCTTTTCAAGCTTGAAGACGATGTCCAGGAAGTCGATCGACTCGGCGCCCAGGTCACCGACCATGGTGGCCTCCGGCGTTACTTCGTCTTCTTCGACGCCCAGTGCGTCGACCAGCGCTGCTTGAACCTTGGAAAATACTTCTTCCGAATTAGCCATCGTCATTCTTTCCTACAAGTGATTTCTGTCTTACCTGACGTCCTCGGCTTTAGCCCCGCAACCCGATCCGTCGGGGCGGAGAACGCCTGTGTGGGATTTCGCTTACGCCGGCAGTACCTGTCCGGAACTATCGGCTCGAACCGAATTTTGCAACAGCCGCTCGGTCAAATTCCGCATGAAGTGGCCGGCGTGCCGGTCGGCATGCGTCAATTCGTCCCCGCCTTCCATCGGTCCGTATTTCAAGACCAGTCGGGCGGTTACCGCCACCGAGTCGGTCTTTTTGCCGGTCGCCTTCAAGCTCGCCAGGCCATCGCCGTGCTTTACGATCTCCGCCGTCACCGTCAGGCTTTGCCCGGGCTGGACGAAGTCGGAGAACTTGACGTTTTTCGCTTCTTGAAGCAAGACCAATCCGGAGCGGTACTGGTCGGTGGCCCGGACCAGCAGCGCCGAAGCCTGATAGAGCGCTTCGAGCATCATGACGCCGGGCATGACGGCAAAGCGCGGAAAGTGATCGCGCAGATAATCTTCCTCGCCCGTCAGATGGCAGATCGCCTCGATGCGCCGGCCGGGCTCGAGGGCGGTTATCTGATCTATTTGATTGAATCGCATTACTGTGCCCCGCAACTGCCCGATCCAGCGCAGGCATGGCGGGCGAAATTAGACCCCAAAAGTCTAGTAGGGCTGGGCAGCTTGTGCAAGATGTATCGAGCGGGTGCGGCGCGGGCTCTGCGCCTCAGACGCTCAGCTGCATTAAGGCGAAAATATCCTCCCGAGATAGGCTGCACACGAGGTGCGGTCGCGCCGTAATCGCAGCTTCTGAAGCCCCTCACCCCCGACCCATCTCCGCGAAGCAGGGCGAGGGGGAGAGAAGAATCGTGTAGGGGGTGAGCGCAATTCTTTT
>JBQCEI010001268.1:0-6200 GCA_051960375.1 Aureliella sp.
AAGTCAGAGCTAAAGCCAGAGCCAGGTTATTGAGCGTCACCGGTTGATTGGGTGCTTGTCTCAGCGAGATCTCTAAGTGCGGAATCGCGTCGCTGATGCGTCCGGCTTTGAGCTCTTGGTTCGCCAGGATCAAATGAGCCGCCGCGGTGGCTTGCCCACTGAGCAGTTGCCGCTGCAGGGCGACTTTGAACTCGGGCGGAGCCGCAATGCCCATCTCACTGAGCTGAGCGATCTCCGTCGAAAGATTCGGATTGGCCGGATACATCCGGAGCGCTTCATCGAGCAGCGCCAAATTCAGATCGGTTCCCGATTCGGTTGGCTGAATCGACTGGCGGTACAAGATCCGCAGAGCCTCCGAAGCCAAGTGCTTCAGACGCTCGCTCTCGGGAGCCTCGGTCTTCAAGCCTTCGCGAGCCGTTTCCAGCGCGGCTTCGATCTCGTCGTCGGTCAGCTGCAGCAAGCACAGCTGGATGAAATCCTCTTCGGACGCTTCCGCGTTTTGGACTTTCTCCAACAGTCTCTCTTTCGCCTGGGCCGTCGAGGCTTCGGCCAGCTTGGGCATGTTCAGCCGCCGGGCCATGAGGACAAACGCGCTTTGCAGGTTGCCGTCCTTGCGAGCCGCTTTGGCCATGACCTCCAGAGCTTCGCTGCGCCTGCCTTCGCTCGAGAGCAACTGAGCGTACACGGCCAGCAAGCCGCCGCTGATGCGATGCCACTCGAGCGTATGGCTGAGATGATGCATCAAAAGCGATTTCGCCTCCGGAGTGCCAGACTGATGCGCCAGCAAGTCAACGGCCAACCAAGCGTGAGCCGGAGCGTAACCGCCCGCATCGGCAGGCGCGAGTTCCTGCATGAGCTGGCGAGCCTGAGTGATTCGGCCACTGCGAGCCAGATGCAGAGCAATCATGTAGCGCGTCCGCGGCTCGCGGTCGTCCATCCTCAACAGCCGCCGAAAAAGCATATCGGCATACGGAGTCGTCTTCTCGTCCTGCACCAGCGGAGCAGGGGTGGAACTGGGCGATGGTTTGTTCGGCGATTCTTCTGCCTCTGGCTCACTATGCGAAGGCTCATCACGCTGCGACTTGTCATCCTGCGCGGCGGCGCTCTGCTCGGCTTCTGCAGTCGATCGCAGTTCCTGATCCACCAGCAGCGAATATCGCTTCAGCAGTTCGTCGCGTCCGAGCAGCGCTCCGCGCGCGACGAGGCTGACCGGCACGGCGACCATGGCCAGCACCAGCAGCCCGACACCGATCCTGCCCCAGGGACGCGTAAACAGCCACGAGTTGAATACTTCGATGCAACCCTGGAACAAGAAGAACGGATTGACCAAGGCGCCGAGCCAACCGCGATCGGGCTGTTCACCGCCATCGAACTCGCTATTCAATCGAGTCACCTTTTCTCTATGCAAAAATCACAAGGCTTGATCGGCCGGCTCATGACAGCGTCGGGGTTGTCGCTGCGGACCGCAGGCTTCTTTTAATGAGCCGGTACGCGGTAGCGTCCGGTTGGTTGATGGGAACCGCAGGCTAATGCCCGGCGGCTGATGGCAAACCGCAGGCTAACGCCCGGCGGCTGTTTCAGCAGGCGGGTTAGCCATGTTGCGGATGTGGGCCAACAGTTGCTTCCGGGCGTTCAAGAACGTCTCGCGGAGCTCGGAACGCTCGGACGCGCTCAGCTGTGTGCCACCCTGATAGAGTATTTGGACTTGGTAGCACACGGGCTGATAGGCAGGTTCGCGCGACAGGAAAACCTGACCGATCCGGCGGTTGAATCTTCCGCTGATTCTCTCGGCCCGAGAGATCGAGTACGCCTGACCGTCTTCGGTGAGAGCCGTATAGTAGACCAGGCCTTTGGCACCGAAGTCGTTGCTCATGCTGACTTCGCGCCACTCCCACTGTTTGCCGTCGCCAGCGGCCATGCTCACGACGTCATCGATAATCCAGCCCGAGCCTTTGTAACAGTATTCCAGCGGGTGCGGCCCGCGAAATGGAAAATCGAGCGAGAGCAAAAAGCGGTTCTCGCCGTGCGCGTACTCCCAAATCAACGAGTGGGCCCCGAATAGGCTCGCCGACGAACGCTCCTGTGCAAAACACCCGACTCGCTTCCAATTACCCAAGCGCTCGGGCATCGTCTCAGCACCGGGAAACTTTTTCAGGTCGGCGGCGCCGAACTCGGGAAGCGCAAAAGCGAAAATATCCGCGGCCGATCCGCGCGCCAGTACGATCGTCGGCGCAGTACCCAAGACCAAAGCAACCACAGCTCCGGCACAGAGCGCCCAGCGAACCGGCTTGACGTCCCATGGTCGCAAGCGCGGTACTTGCGCTTGGCGCGCGGCCAGCTCAGCCTCGCGCTGCGTTTGCTCCCAAGCCGTGTCGTGCTCGAGCAGCAGGCCGTGTGCGAAGGGATCGGGATGGGGCCAACACAGAAACTTGTTGACCGTCCGAAACAGGAATCCGAAATCATCGTCGGTCGGCGGCACTGGCTGCAGGCAGCCGGCCAAGATCCACTCGGTCGCGCACAAACCCAATGCGGCCGTGCCGAACGTCAAGACACCGAGCAGCTCGTGGTCGGTCCCGTGGCTCAAGTCGCGCTGGTAGTAATGCTCGCCAAGCGTCACGGCCAGCAGCCGCAAAAAATTCCCGAGCATGGCCCAGGCGGGAACCGACAACAGCGTCAGCAGCGCCACGAGCCAACTTCGACGATGGACTAACACCAACAACGCGGCCGCCGCCAACAGCGCATACATGCTGCCGATGCCGCTGCAAGCTTCCTCGATGAAGAACTGGCGCTCGCGCATCTCGATCACGTTGGCCATGCGGAGATGCGGCACTTGCAATGCATCGAGCGCCATGCTGCAAGCCCACGAACTGGACGACTGCAGAGCGGTGATCAGGTGCGCGTCGTAGTTCAGCGGCAACGGCAGCGTGACGACGAGCAACCCGGTCCACGCCAGCACACTGCTCCAGGGTGTATCGGGACAGCGTCCCAGGGCCCACGCAAAGAACACGCCGATGGCCGCTACGTGCGCCAGCCAGGGCGAGAAGCCCCATACGCTCAGGCCGTAGCACAGCAGAGCCATTTGCAGCGTTACCACAGCCACGCTCAGCCGCCACACCGGCACGGCATGTTCCGCTCGCTGGCGGTGATCCCACAGCAGCGTTCGCAGCGGAAAGAATAGAGCGGCGACGACCAAGACAGGAAAGAACTGCCGCTCCGGCCGGCTCATCAAACTCTGCCACTGCAAGACGAGCATCGGCGCCATCGCGAGCAGCGGCAAGCCGAGCGCCCAGAAATCCCAGGCCTTCACCCAAATGCTCGAACTCTTCAGGCCAACGGGCGCTGTTGCACTTGCGCTCATGCGTGATTTTTCCAGAACACGATTGCGGTTGTAACCCGACGCGTAAGCGAGGGACGAACCTGCCACGGCGGCCTGCCAAACCTTGCTTCTTCTTGCGACAACGAATCAAGGCGGCAACAACGGCATGGATCCGTTACGGCACGAGCCTGGGGCAGTTTCTGCCTGTGCGGCGGGTTCGTCCATCGCTCACGCGTCGGGTTACGCGAAAACTTCAGACGAATGCGAGGCCGGTGGACAGGCAGCGACGCTCGCCGCCGCATGATGCACAGCCGCCGGCAGAAGTGCAATAATAGCACAAACGACCACCACTGAACACACCTACAGGGCGACCTCTGTGGAGTACAGCACTTACACCCAAAGTAATCAAATCCCCATTGACTGGTTAGGCTGGGCGCTTATGGTAATCGCTCCATCGAGTTCCCCACGCGGCTGATGGAGCAGCTTTCGAACTCTCGTTTTCCCGCCCGAATTTCGAGGAAGTGCCCATGCGTGCATGTTTGCTTGCGCTGGTTGCAGCGACGTTTTTTTGCTCCTCGGCGCGAGCCGAATTCGTGCTGCAGTTCGATCCCGAGGCCAAGATTCTTGCCAACGCGCCGAACCAAGTCGTCGATCTCTACCTGACGTCTACGACGACGGTCCAAATCAGCAGGCTCTTGTTGCGAGCCTACCTCGGGGACGAGCCCAGCGATGTGCTTCCCGAGCCCGGAACCTATCCGGACACCGGACGTTATCCGGCCAGTCACCTGGGAACTAAAGGCAATTTCGAGAAGGGAGACTTGTATGCTACGGGAGTTCAGACCAGCGGCGAGGGCTACCTCTGGGGCGATGGTCCGCCTCCGAACGCTCACTTGCCGGCGGACTACGGGCAGAACGTAACTCAGGTAGAAATCACCGCTCAATATCCACCGCAGATAGAAGCCAACCAGCCGGCCAAGGTGGCGACACTGCACATCGACACGACCGGGTTCTTCGGCCCCACGCTAAACATCGGCTTGGCTCATGATGATTACTTCACCTTCTACAACGGCTTCTACACGCGCGTGTACACCACCAACCTGTCCGAAAGATCGGGTGAGATGTATTCGATTGGCAGCGGCCTGACGGTCCTGGGTGGCGAGTATCAGGTCTCCAGCACTCCCGAGCCGACGGTCATCGGACTGGCCGGACTCGGTCTGGTGGCCGGCGCGGGTTGGATTCGTTCTCGGCGGCGCAGAGGCAAGTTTTCCGCGCGCGCTTCCAGCTGAGAGTCATTGCCCCGAGACGAGAGGCGGTTGGCTAGAATGTCCCGCTGGGACCGGCAGCCAGGGCCGCTGGGCGCAGAACTGACAAAGTCGCAACTGTCTGCTCGGATCGCGCCCAGGCAACGACTGGTTCGGTGAACTAACCAATTTTTCTTGCTGGGTAAGGGACGTGCGATGATAAAGCGTATGTTGGGCTTGGCGCTGGTTTTGTGCGGCGCGGCAGTGGCCCTGGGCGAGGACTGGACGCAATTCCGTGGCAATAACCGCGACGGCAAATCGCCCGAGACCGGGCTGTGGAAGCACATCGGAGACGGCGCGCCGAAGCTCGAGTGGATGGGTGAAGGGCTGGGCAAGGGCTACGCCAGCGTTGCCGTTGTCGGCGATCGCATCTACACCACTGGCAATACCGACAAGGGGCAAGCCGTGTGCGCCGTTTCGGCCAAAGACGGCAAGCTCATCTGGTCCACGCCGATCACGCCGCAGGTCCCCAAGCACGATTACGAAGGTTCGCGCAGCACGCCTACGGTCGATGGCGATCGCTTGTACGTCGTCGGCTCAGGCGGCAGCATCGCTTGCCTGAAGACTTCCGATGGCAAGGAAGTCTGGTCGCGCAAGTTCAGCGACTGGGATGGCAAGATGATGAGCGGCTGGGGCTACAGCGAATCGCCGCTGGTCGACGGCGACCGCGTCGTCTGCACTCCCGGCGGCAGCAAAGGCATGGTCGTCGCGCTCAACAAAGCGACCGGCGACACGATCTGGGAGGCCAAGCTGCCCGAATACGGCGAAGAGAAAGGCCGCAACGGTTCGCCGCTTCGCGACGGCGCGGGCTACGCCTCGATCATGATCTCCAATGGCGGCGGCGTGAAGCAGTACGTGCAATTGGTCGGCCGCGGCGTCATCGGCGTGCGGGCCAGCGACGGCAAACTGCTGTGGCGCTATGCCGGCGTGGCCAATGCCACGGCCAACATTCCCACCGTCCTGATCGACGGCGACTTCGTATTCTGCTCGACCGCCTACGACACGGGCAGCGCGCTTTTGAAACTCGCCTCGGCCGGCAAAGATGAAGTTCAGATGAGCGAGGTCTATCAGCTCAAGGCCAAGGAACTGCAAAACAAGCACGGCGGAATGGTGCTGGTCGACGGCTACATTTACTGTGGACAGGGCAACGGTCAGGGCTTGCCGATCTGTGTCAAAATGGCCGACGGCAAAATCGCTTGGGGTCCCGAACGCGCGCCCGGATCGGGCGAGTCGAGCATTTGCTACGCCGACGGAGCGGTCGTCTTCCGCCGCGACAACGGCATGGTTGACATCGTCAAAGCGACCCCCGAGAAGTTCGACTTGCTCGGTTCCTTCGAGCCCCAATTCCACGAAGCCAAGTCGTGGGCCTACCCAGTGATCTCCGGTGGCAAGCTGTACCTGCGCGAGCAAGACAAGCTGATGTGCTACCCGCTGAAGTAAGCTGTGCGCATCGGTCATGAGGCGTGCGATTAAACATCAGCAGTGGCTCTGAAGACCCCTCACCCCCGACCCCTCTCCCCGAAGCGGGGCGAGGGGAGAGAAAGCCATAGAAGGCGAGCGCGCCACTCTTCTTCGCTCCCCCT
>JBQCEI010001269.1:0-2120 GCA_051960375.1 Aureliella sp.
AGTACCGAGGTTCCGGTGTTTTACCGCGGAGAACGCGGAGGACGCAGAGACATGAACGATGGCGCAGACCGGACCGCAGCAGCCACTGAATCGCCTTTCGCGATCCCACCGCAGTCGCCCCCAGCCCTTTGGCACGCAGCCGAGTCACTCCCTGGCGAGCAGCGGCCGACCACGGTGCGGTATCGCGTGCTCCTGTGGCTAGCTCTAGCGGCGGCCCTTTCGTATCTCGTGCGGGGCGCGGTCAGCGTGGCTGAGAGCACGGTGCGGGGCGAGCTCGATCTGACGCTCGCGCAGTCGGGCTGGTTCATGGGCTCGTTCTTCTGGAGCTATGCGCTGTTCCAAGTGCCTGCCGGCGGCTGGTCGCAGCGCTACGGCAGCCGCCGCACGCTGGCGTGCTTTGCGATGTGCTGGTCGGCCGCTTCGGTGGCGCTCGGACTGGCGACCGACTTCTGGATACTGATCGCAGCGCAACTGGCCATGGGTATTGCGCAGGCCGGCGTCTTTCCGGCTGCGTGCAACTCGATCGCGCACTGGATGCCGATATCGCGTCGCTCGACCGCCTGTGCAACGCTGGCAACAGGCATGCAAATCGGCGCGATCTCGGCGAGCCTTCTCAGCGGCGGCTTGCTGATGATGATCAGTTGGCGTTGGCTGTTTTTGATTTACGCCGTGCCGGGCTTTGTCTGGGCGATCGGTTTCTGGTTCTGGTTTCGCGATCGTCCGGCGGACAGTCCTCGAGTCAACGCCGCCGAACTCGACCTGATCACCGCTCACACCGATGCGCAGAGCGAAGCGAAGCAGGAAGGCCCGAGCCGCACTCCGTGGTGGAACATCGCCAGCCATTCGGCACTCTGGTTTCTCTGCGGCCAGCAGATCTGCCGAGGCGCGGGCTACATGTTCTTTGCCAGTTGGTTTCCGACCTTTCTGCAGCAGACGCGCGGCGTGTCGGTGAACAACTCGGGCATCCTGCAGGCGCTCGTCTTCACCGGGACGCTCGTCGGCGGCTTGTTGGGCGGCGTGCTGACCGATTGGATTTGGAAGCGCACGGCCAGTTTGCGGATCAGCCGCAGCGGTGTCGGTGCTGCCGCGCTGGCCGGTTGCGGCTTGCTGATTCTGGCGGCTTGGTTCGTCGAAAGCGTCACCGTCGCCGTCATGCTGCTGGCCGCCGGATCGGTGTGCGCGGCCTTGGCCGGCCCGTGTGCGTTTTCTGCCGCCATCGACATGGGCGGCAGGCACGTGCCGCAAGTGTTCGGCATCATGAACATGACCGGCAACCTCGCCGCGGCCGCGACTCCGATTCTCGTCGGGGCCCTCTTTGCCTGGACGGCCAATTGGAATCTCGTGCTGCTCTTGTTCGCGGCCGTCTACCTGGCCGGCGCTCTGAGCTGGCTGCTGGTAGATGCCAGTCAGCGCATCGAGTAAGGCTTCAGGCTTCAGGCTTCAGGCTTCAGGCTTCAGGCTTCAGGCTTCAGCGACCACGACCACGACCACGACCACGACCACGAGCACGAGTACCAGTACGAGTACGAGTCAGATAGGAACTCAGGGGCGGCAGTCTTTATCGGTGGAGATCCTGAAGCCTGACGCCTGAAGCCTGACGCCTACTGCAACCGCTCGCGCTCCAGCAGATCGAACAGCCGGTCGATCTCCATGCGAGTTTCTTCATCGAGCCGATAGCCGACCGGCCCGCGGACGAGCGTGTTGAGAAAAATACCCTGCCGTACCAGCAGATGTTTTTCGACAGCCAGGAAGGCGTCGAGGCTGTTTTGCATCGCGACCAGCGAGGAGATCGGCAGCGACAAGCGGTAAGCCTGGGGTTCGTTGCCGTTTTCCAATGCCCGCCACAGAGCGACGATCGCGTGGATGAGATCCGCCCCGGGCATGGTGCCAACGATGCCGCGGCGGTAGCTGTCCAGCAGCGCGATGCCGCCGGTCCCTTCGAAGATCCGGGCCTGCGCCTCGGTGGCATCGCGGAGTTCCGAGAGCCGCGGTCCGATCGGCGTAGCTTCGGGCTTGAACAAGATCCGCTCAGGGCCGAACGTTTCGAGCAGCCGGGCCTGCATCGGAATCGACATCGGCCGGCCGACGTAACCGCTCGCATCCTGCACGATGACCGGCAG
>JBQCEI010001270.1:0-2175 GCA_051960375.1 Aureliella sp.
TGAGCCCAGGGGCAATTTCTGCCTTTACGGCGGGTTCGTCCCTCGCTTACGCGTCGGGTTACAAGAACTGCGCTTTTCCCAAAGCATCAGTCTAGCAGAGCAATCACGGCCCGACGGAGACTGCTGATTTAGTCGACGTTGATCGGTCTGCCGAATCAGCCGCAGCGCGTTAGCCCGCGGTTTGCGGCGCCTTAAGGCATGGAACCGGAAGCTAACGCGTGCCGGCTGATTAAATCAGCAGTCTCCATTGGGGCTCGGCTGAGGAATCGCGGGCCTTTGGCCCTAACAGTCCCCGGGCCAAATGGCCAGAACCTCGCGCTGGGTGAGCTCGCCCAAGAAGGCTTCGCCGCGGTTTAAACCGCAGCTCTTCGCGGTAAGCAGGGTCAGCGTGCGGGAGCGATGGCAGAGGTGCCAGAGAAAGGCAGGTCCGACGCGAAAGCCGCGATCGGACCTGCTCGCTGTTCGAAACAGACTCAAAGACTATTTGAGATCGAACTCGAAGTAATTCTTGCCCGAAGTCGCAACGGTGGCTCGCAGACCCGAGGTCTGATCGTTGGCATACTTGCTCGGTACTTCATTCTTTTTGGCTCCGCCATTTGCCGCCGGCTTAGCCGGTGGAGCGTAATCCGAGGGCAGATCGGCGCTGGCGATCTGGCCGGGCGGTGGCGTGTCGCCAGCGGCGGTTCCCCCTTCAGCCGGCTTGGTGATCGCCACGCGGTACTGGCCGGCAACCGCGCCGTCGTTGGGACGGTACGTCGACAGCGAGAACTCGCCCTTGGCGTCGGTGTTGCCGATGGCGTTTCCTTTGCCGTCTTCCAATTGGAACGTAACGATTGCGCCTTCAACCGGTTTGCCGTCGACTTTCACCACACCGGTTACCGGGTAGGTCTTGGGAAATCCGCTTTCGCTTCCACCACAACCGCCAACCGCCAACAGAGAGAGCACAACTAAACAGCGGACACCCGTCAATGTCATCTCCAGCTTCCTCCAAATCGGTCAATAAAAGAAAAAATGTGAGTGCACGCATTTGCCTGCACTCACATCAACTTAAGTCAAATCCAGGCAGGCGCGACGACGCTTAGTTGTCCAAAGCGGTCACGTCGCCACCGTTCTTCGAACCGAGGGCGCCCCAGACGCCGTAGTTGCTCGGGCCGGCATCGGGTTGTCCGACGGTCGTATTGCCAGTGTCGATGCTGCTGGTGATGAACCGCACCGAACCGTCAGCCAAGCCAACATTCACGCCGCCGGTGTGGTGGCTGCTGGCCGGTATGACAATGTTGACCGAGTCGGCGTTCGGGTCGCTGTCGTCGGTGCAGCCCGGGGCGTTAGGACCCAGGACGGTGTTGAAGGCCACGCGCTCGGCTTGGCCGTCAGTCCACAAAGATCCGAAGCGTCCCTTGACGATTGCACCGGCGTTGAAATAACGTCCGGCGGCCTGAGCCAAGCAGACGCGCGGGGCGGTGGTCATACCGCTGACGCCCGTGGCGACGCCGATACCGACTTCGATTTGATTGGCAGTCACCGTGGTACGACCAAAGTTGGCGCGGAGCCGCTCGCTGAACGCCACCGTATTGCTGGTGCCGTCGACGATTTCAGCCATCGACACACCCTTGGTCGCGGGGAAGAGGCCTCGCACGACGGTGCTGTCGCGGATGCTCGTCACGTCATCGCCAACCGAGAACGCATAGCTGTTAACAGCGGTGGCTGTCGGCTGATTGAAAACGGTGCCGTCCGACGGGCAGGTAAAGAATCCAGGCGAGACGTTCCACACCGACCAGTTGCCCCAGGCAGCCGGTCCGCCGGGAGCGATCACCGGGCCACCGGTCACGGTCGTCTTGGTCATGGTACCGGTCGGGTCGCCAGCCTGAATGGCTTGGAACATCGGACCTTGTTCGACGTAAGGCAGCAGAGCGATGAAGCCCGACAAGCGACCGCCGTTGCTCGTGTTGCGGTTGCTTCCGGAGAACGGGCTGTTCGTGCCGTTCTTGCGCGCTGGCAGGCGCTTGAAGGTCGATTCGTAGTTGTGCAGACCGAGAGACAGTTGCTTGACTGAGTTCGAGCACTGCATGCGTCGAGCCGCTTCGCGAGCTGCTTGTACGGCTGGCAACAGCAAACCTACCAAAATGCCGATGATGGCGATCACAACCAGAAGCTCGACAAGCGTGAACGCAGTTC
>JBQCEI010001271.1:0-2846 GCA_051960375.1 Aureliella sp.
CACTTCGCTCGACGACAGACCGCCCAGTTGTTACTGGATCGTGTACTCGCCGGCGACCTGCACCGGATACTTGCCGGTGTAGACGCCCGGCTTGACGCCAACTTCAAGCGGACGCAGGACCAGCGGCAAGTTGCGCTTTTGAGGATCGAGCAACCGCGCCACCACTTCGCTCTGCAGCAACGGCTGAAATCGCTCATCTTTCAAAACGGCTCGCACCGTCACTTGATCGCCAAGCAACGCCTGATCACGATCGACCAACAGCACGCCGTGATCGGAGTCGAGTAACAGCCGGCCCTGCGATATCCAGCGGACGAGCTTCGTGTAGTAGCGGTCGAAGTAAACATCGCCCAACTCGCGCAGCCGCCACAGCTCGCCGCCGCCTTCATAGACGACTCGGCCAGCGCCGTAGAATTGGCTCGCGATGTAGATTGGCAAGTTGCCGTTTTCGGCAGCGCTCGGATCATTGAAGAGCGCCAGCGCCTTGGCCCCGGGTTTCAGTTCAAAAGCCGCGTTGAACGTAAAGACTCCTTCAAACTCATCCCACAACTTGGCGCTGCTCTGCGGATCATCGCTGAGCCACATGAAGTCGGTTTGCAAACCGTCGCTGGTGATCTTCAGCGGCCAAGCTTTCTCCGATTCGACGCGGTCAGTCGAGAGCACGCGGCTGCCCGACTGGATCAGTCGCACCGGCGCCAGCGAGCGGAGCAGGTTCGAGCGTTCGCCGGAGGCCGATCGCGCGAGCCACTTGGGCATCTCGACCGATCCGGCGACCATCAGCAGACCGCCGGCTTGCTCAGCCACCCATTGCTCGAGCGCTTGCACCTGAGCGTCCGAGACTTCAGTCCAGTCCGGGTCGAAGGCCAGCATCGCATCGTACTGCGACAGGGCGGCGCGGTCGGCCGGAAACTCGTCGATGTTCTTTTGCGATTCATGAGAGACGCCGGCCTGGACGGTTTTCAGCAACACGTGTGATTCGACATCGCGGTCGCGATAGAGCAAGTTGCGCACGAACTGGTACTCGCGCGTCGGGCCACCAGCGAAGATCAGCACGCGATTCTTCCGCTCGATCACCGTCACGTCGGTCTGCTGGGCGTTGTCGCGCTCGTCGGCATCGTCGGCCAGCGGCAGAATCTTGACCAGGTATGTCCACTCGCCGACTGACTTCGGCTCCAGTTCAAACTTGACCGGCGTGAGTTCATTGTCGCTGTCGATCGCCACTTGCTGTTCAGCCTCGATCGCAAACGCTTCCGGATCGCTGTCCTTCGCTCCGGCTGTGATTTGAACCGTTACTTCCTGGCCGGCGAACCCCGACGATTGCAGCAGCGCGCTGAGCGAAAACTTGTCGCCCGGATAGATGCGTTTGGGCGCGTCGATCTCAACCAGTTTGATGTTCGGCGGGCTGGTCTCCGAACCGACTCCGACGAACATCAGCGGGACTCGGGCGTTCTGGGCCGAGATAACCAGCGACCGCGGATCGAGCCCCGCGTTGTTGCGGCCGTCGGTGACTATAACCATCGCCGCCAGCGGGCTGCCTTGCTCGCGGTCGAGAATGGCTTTGATCGCATCACCCATGCGAGTCTCGATTCCCGACGGAGCTAGCGCCTCGCGCCAGTCGTCGGGCAACTGCGTGCCAACGGCGTCTTGTTGGCTCTCAGCTCCGGGCGCCGCGGCGCCGACCGGTGTGAGCGATGGAGCTAGAGTATCGTTCGGAGCCGAGTAGCGCTCGGCAGCGGTCTCCGGATCGAGAAACAGAGCTTGCAGCGGATAATCGCTCGCCGGCAGAATCGCCATCGCGAGCAACACCATCCCGGCCAGCGCGAGCAGTGACCCGCTGAGCAAACTCCACGCGCCGCCGGCCCACGTGCGAGCGCCGACGATCTGGCCGCCGAAAGAAATCGCCACCAGTACGAGCGCCAGCGCTCCAACAGCGCATGCTGCCAACATGAAGCTATGCGCCCGAGAGAGCAGCAATAGTTTGTTCTCAGTTTGCGGCTGGTCAGTCGCCGTGCCCTCGGTGGGCTTGGGCAGCGAAGCGACTTGGATGGGCCGCGCGAGCTGATCGAATCGGTAGACCGTCACGTCGTGCCGCTTGCTGAGCTGATCTAGCAGCGGCGAACCGGCGATAAGCCGCGTTGCCTCATCGGCCCGCGTCGTGGTGCTCACCACGCCGCTGGCAGTTGGCGTCCCGGGCAATGTCATGCTCAGCGACGTATCGACCAGGACCGCGACGCGCGAGTTGCGAGTCACGCGCAATTCCGAGCGTTTGTCGAACTGAAGGAAGTACAGCATCAAGCCAACGAACGCGGCCAGCCGCAAAATGAGCAGCGCCCACCGCACCGGCGTTTGCTGTTCGACCGAGTCGCGGCGATACCACCAAACGACGTGCGCGACGATTGCCACCACGGCCAGCAGGAGCAGCAGATAATGCCACCACTGATCCAATTGCTCGAAACGCGACCACTGATAATAGACTCGCGTTTGTCCCAGAAGAGCTTCCAAGAACATCAGGCGGCTCCTCCGCGCACGATCTTAGGGACGTGATAGCTGGCTGAATAAGCCAAGGCTTGTTCGCCCAAGAGCATCATGATCAGCAGACCCAGCAAGGCCGTGCTGTGCGATGCCGCCTCGGGCTCCCAGCCCGCATCGGTGAGCGCTTCGGCCGACTGAATGCTGATCTTGATCGGCTGCAGCTTGTCCTCCAGTTCCTTATGGGTCACGCGAGCCAGACTCCCTTCGTCGGCCGTAACGTTATGAGCGATATTGCGTACGACGTACTTGCCGTCGGAGGTTTGCATCCACAGCTCAAAGACGCCCGGACGCAGCAGTGCCTCGACAGCATCGTTGTC